>NZ_JBCOCI010000001.1:114607-230011 GCF_040929485.1 Phocaeicola sp. RTP21198st1_B8_RTP21198_201120
AAAATATTTGATAATCAGTCCGATATTTCCTTTTACTTTTTTAGGAATCATAACATCTTCCACTGGATAAGTACCATTGACCGGAGCTTTTTCTATTTCACTGCATTTATTTCCTTTAAATTCGTGCCATGTAGCTTTCAAACCCGGATTGGAAGGAGCGGCAGTTACAGAGGGAGTATATTCACTTTTGATGAAACGGGTCTTGACTATGTCACCTTTCTTTCCATTAGGGCGGAAGGTGCAGAAAGTAAAGTCTGTGGTTTCAGTCACTTTGATGGGACCTTCATATATGGGAGATTGTAAAGTAGGAGTACTGCCATCAGTGGTATCGTGAATTTCCGCAGTGGGGTCAAGGCAAGTTACATTGATGGCTCCTTCACCGATAAAGGCGTTGACGGCATTAAAGCCTTCCAAATCGGGTATACGGTAATTGATACCCATGATATTGAGACGTTCAAACTGATCAGACAGGCGTTGTTGGAAGGCACTCCAATCTTTTTGCTCCGGTTTGCTCCAACCTAGTTCGGCAATAGCCAGCAAACGTGGAATGGCCATATATTGCATACGTGCGTTGGAAGGAATCCATTCGCACCAAATATTTCCCTGCACTCCTAAAATCAGCGACTGCTGCTCGGAGGTCAGGTTGTCTGTCGTATCCAAATTATAAATACTTGCCATAGAGTTCTTATCTTCTGCATAATCCAAATAAAATTGTCCGTTAGGAGTGAAAATGACAGGGTTGCCTTGTGCTGTTGTCTTGGTTGCTGCATCTTTTACCCAGCTGCGCCACCACATTACGGTAGCTGTTTTAGACAATCCGCCTTCAATGATTTCATCCCAGCCTATCATTTCTTTGCCTTTCTCGTTAAAGAATCTCTCCATGTCATGAATGAACCATGATTGCAGTTCTTCTTCAGTTTTCAGATTATTGTCATGCATACGTTTCTGACAGTCCGGACATTTTTTCCAATTAGTTTTTTCTACTTCGTCACCTCCTATATGTACATACTTATAGGGGAAAAGGGCTGTCAGTTCTGTATAAACATTCTTGCAGAATTCCAATGCGGAGTCTTTCCCCGGACAAACAGGTGAGGAGAAGACGCTTCCCCAACCGGTTTCGTTAAAACAGGAAACACCTTCATAGTTACTTACAGCTGCCAGCATGTGTCCCGGCATATCAATTTCGGGAATAATATCTATGCCTCGTATTTTGGCGTATGCTATGACATCCTTGATATCTTCCTGAGTGTAGTAGCCTCCATATAAGGTGTCACCTTCTACGATGCGTATCTTGTCTTCAGGAATTGCCATATCCGGGTTGTTATTAGTCTTTGACTGACGTATGCATTCGCGATCATGAGAATTGAATTTGCGCCATGCTCCTTTTTCCGTCAGTAAAGGATATTTCTTGATTTCAATACGCCATCCTTGGTCGTCGGTAAGATGCCAGTGGAATTTATTCATCTTGTAAAGGGCCATGACATCCAGTAATTCTTTCACCTCACCTATTGTGTAGAAATGGCGGGATACGTCCAGCATAATGCCTCTCCATTCAAAGCGGGGGGCATCTTGAATGTTAACGGCCGGTATGGCCCAGTCTGTACCTTTAACAATTTCCTTAGATTCTATTTGCGGGGGAAACAGCTGTCTGAGTGATTCGATACCTGCAATGACACCTCCGTAAGAGTTACCTGTAATGTTGACCTTATCGCTCTCGGCTGTCAGGGTATAAGCTCCTTCTTTTCCTTGAACATCACCCAAGGCAAGGGTGATGGTTCCTTCGCCTTCTTTGACTTTAAGGTCGTAGCCTGTGGCTCTGGAAAGCATATCGGCCAAATACTCGGCTGCGGGAATTAGTTCGGCGTCAATAACACCGATGGAGGTATTACTTTTCAATACAAAAGCACCGTTTGTTTCCTCCAGATGGTTGGTTATGGGTACAATGGATACCTCTTTTGTTACAGGGGGAGTACCGGTACATGCTCCCAACATCAATGTGCCTGCTAACATACAGGCGGTCATTAACTGTTTATGTGTACATTTGGTCATAGGATAATAAATTAGGTTATTGGACAAAGATAACAGAAATATTGGGAAAAACGATATTATTTGGCGGGATATTGGAAAGTAACCAGTACTCCTTTATGGTCTGTAGGCCATACTCCCAATGGTTCTATAAACTTGTCTTTAGATGTTTCCTGAACACGCTGTGCACGGACTATAGAATTTTTCGGACCGAAAATGGCGGCGTCTTTCACTTTCAACCCCTTTTCGGGATAATACCAAATGTAATCTATACGGTCGCGTTCATCTGCTTTGGGAGCCCAGGTTATTTTGTCGGCGGGCTTTGCCGGATTATCCGAAGGATAAGTGAAGCCGGGATAGTTTAATACATCTGGATAGAATTCTCGATAGGCGTCTTTCAATCCGGCTTCGTCTAACAGGACAGGAACTGTCCAGGGGATTACAAAGCCATGATGGTCATACAGGTCTTTGGTCTCTTCAGTCCAATCTTGATGTGAAGGTTCATTAAAATCTCCTCCTAAAATGATGGTGTAGCCGGCTGCACGATCTTTTTTTGCCTGTTCAATGAATAGTCTGATGGCGTCATCGCGTTGTGAGGCTACATTTCTCTTTAATACTTCTTCTACGGTAGTGGGGATAGGGATTTCTTCCCAAGTAGAACCATCATATCCGCGTACATTATAATAGGCGTCATCCAAATAATCAAGATGAGCGGTGTAGACTGCTATTTTCTGTCCGTTCATATCGGCTGTAAGGCGATAGATACTGCCGTGGTCATTCTTTTCGGGGAAAACGGTTAATGAATCAGTGATGGGGTATCGGCTTAACAGACCTGTGTCATAGGTATAGAAGGAATAATAGGTTTCTCCTTTTTCCTTTAATGATTGCACTAGGCGGGCAGTGAAATTGGTGTTTTCGTAATTACGTACTTCGCTCAATGTGACGAAGTCCGGACGAAGACGGGCTATTTCATTCACAATAGCGTCGTAACCACCGGGAATTACAGTTCCTTCTTGCCAAATGTTCCATTGAAGAACGGTGAATTCTTTCTCTTTTTGTGAACATCCCAATAGGAAAGGGAACAGCAAGAGTAGTAAAAAAAGTTTTTTCATATTCTGTTGATTTATAAGGTTATTAATTCAATTCTAAATTTACTCATATTTTCGTTTAGATTTAGATTGACAATGCGGAAAACATTAAAACAGATTTTTAGTAAAATGATTCTGCAATCATACCACAAAATGCTAAATTTACAGAACGGAATAAATCACTTTTAAATTCCCATTTATCATCTAGTGGTATATTGCGTATAATCATATTTAATAATTTGTGTCAGTTTGGACAATCAGCGGTGAATAAAAAATCAATCAGGAGAATCCATCGCCAGTTTTTCCTTCAAAAACTGTCCCGTATAAGATGCCGCACATGCTGCAACCTCTTCCGGAGTGCCCGCAACTACCAGATTTCCTCCCATATTTCCTCCTTCGGGCCCTAGGTCAATCACATGGTCGGCACATTTTATCACATCCATATTATGCTCGATAATGATAATGGTATGTCCGTGGCTGATTAAGGCTTCAAATGCTTCCAGCAGTTTCTTGATATCATGAAAATGCAGACCTGTGGTTGGTTCATCGAATACAAAAATAGTGGGTTGTGCTTTCTCTATGCTCAGAAAATAGGCTAGTTTTACGCGTTGATTCTCGCCACCGGAAAGAGTGGAGGAGGCTTGTCCCAACTTTATATATCCCAATCCCACTTCTTGTAATGGGGTTAGTTTTTTCACTATCTTTTTTTGATTGTATTCGGTGAAGAATTCGATAGCTTGATTCACTGTCATTTCCAGAATATCATAGATGTTCTTATCTTGAAATTTTACTTCCAGTGTGTCGCTCTTGAAACGTTTTCCATGACAAGATTCACATTCTAATACCAAATCTGCCATAAATTGCATTTCAACGGTTACCGTACCGTCACCTTTACATTCCTCACAGCGACCGCCTTCGGTATTGAATGAGAAATATCCGGCAGTATATCCCATTTGTTTGGCAAGAGGCTGTTCGGCAAAGAGTTTGCGTATTTCGTCGTATGCTTTTACATAGGTCACCGGATTGCTGCGTGATGATTTTCCGATAGGATTCTGGTCTACAAATTCAATATCTTTCACTAGCTGTACATCCCCTTCCAAAGAGATGAACTCACCCGGCCGTTCGCTAGCTTCACTATATTCGCGTTTCAATGCCTTGTAAAAGACATCACGTACCAACGTACTCTTTCCCGAACCGCTGACCCCCGTAACTACCGTCATTACATTCAGTGGAAATTTTACGTCAATGCCTTTAAGGTTGTTTTCACGTGCACCTTTTATTTCTATATAATTGTTCCACGGACGATGGCATCGGGGGATCTCTATGTTTTCTTCTCCCAACAAATAGCGTACCGTATAACTATTACTGTTTCTTTGAAGATCGTTCATGCTGCCTTGATATACTATCTGTCCTCCTAAACGTCCTGCTTGAGGACCGATATCAATGATATAATCGGCAGCACGGATTATTTCTTCATCATGTTCTACCACTACTACGGTGTTTCCCAGTTCCTGTAACTGACGAAGTACTTTTATCAGCCGGTCAGTGTCACGGCTGTGTAATCCGATACTGGGTTCGTCTAGAATATAGAGTGAGCCTACCAAGCTGCTGCCTAATGAGGTGGCCAGATTGATGCGCTGACTTTCGCCGCCGGAGAGTGAGTTGCTGAGACGGTTCAGTGTAAGATATCCCAAACCTACATCCATGAGGAAGTTGATGCGGTTGGTAATTTCCGTTAAGATCCGTTTGGCGATGGCTGTATCATGTGCATCTAGTTCTAGAGTGCGGAAGAATTCTTTTAAGTCATGAATAGGTAAGTCAACCAGTTGAGAAATGGATTTTCCACCTACTTTTACATAACCGGCTTCTTTTTTCAAGCGTGTTCCATGGCAGACAGGACAAATAGTTTTTCCCCGGTATCGTGCCAGCATCACACGATATTGTATTTTATATTGATTTTCTTCCAGCATTCTGAAGAAAGAATCTATACAGGCCTTATTTCTAGGTCCATGCCATAAATAATCTTTTTGTTCCTGTGTCAGTTCATAATAAGGGGCAAAGATGGGAAAATCGTGGGCGGGAGCTTCATGAATGAATTCTTGTAACCATTCCCCCATCTTTTCTCCGCGCCAGCAGAGGACAGCTCCGTCATATACACTCAGAGCACGGTTTGGAATCACCAGATGTTCATCTATACCTATCACTTTACCGAAGCCTTCGCATTCGGGACAAGCTCCGAGAGGGGAATTGAATGAAAACATTTGGTCATTCGGTTCTTCGAATTTAATTCCGTCGGCTTCGAATTTAGTGCTGAAAGAGAATAGCTGCGTACTTCCGTCAGCAGAGTAGAAGCGGAGGAGGCAATTTCCGTCTCCCTCGTACATGGCTGTTTCGGCAGAATCGGTGAGGCGGCTGATACTGTCTTTGCTATCATCGGCTGTCATGCGATCTACCAGCAGATAGATGTTTTGTCTTTTATCTTCGGCAGCTGTTTGTTGCAGAAAATCTTCTATACGAACTATTTCACGGTTAACCTCTACACGGGTGAATCCTTGTTTAAAGTCCATTTCTAGCTGTTGACGCAGTGTACGGCCTTCACGAGGCATCATAGGAGTGAGAACCGTGTATTTCGTTCCTTTAGGAAAGGAGAGCATACAGCTTACAATATCTTCAATACTATGCTTTTTCACCAGTTGCCCGCTAATGGGAGAATAAGTCTTCCCCACGCGTGCATAGAGTAGTCGCAGATACTCATATATTTCGGTGGAAGTCCCCACGGTGGAACGTGGATTGCGGCTGTTCACTTTTTGCTCTATGGCGATAGCGGGTGGTATACCTTTAATGAAATCACACTCAGGTTTGCTCATACGGCCCAGAAATTGGCGGGCGTATGATGATAGGCTTTCTACATAGCGTCGCTGACCTTCAGCGTATAATGTATCAAAAGCCAATGATGATTTTCCGGAACCGGATAGGCCCGTGATAACGACCAGCTTATTGCGTGGTATGTTGACATCGATGTTTTTGAGGTTGTTTACCTTTGCTCCTTTTATGGATATATAGTTACTTTCTGACATTCTTTATTGAATTTGGTTTAATATGCAAAGATAATTATAAGTTTTCTTATCTTTGCAAGCGTATTAAACAAGAATAACAAAATGAGAGCAAAAACTATTCTTCTTTTATTGATAGCACTACTTTTTACTTCTGTTGTCAGTGCTCAGACACGTTATCCTAAACGTGAGTTCCGCGGTGCATGGATTCAGTGTGTGAATGGACAGTTCCAAGGGATGCCGGCAGAGAAGATGCAGCAGCTATTAATAAATCAACTAAACAGTCTGCAAGGCGCAGGCATTAATGCGATAATTTTTCAGGTACGTGCAGAAGCCGATGCCTTGTATAAATCTTCTTATGAGCCGTGGAGCCGCTTTCTTACGGGAGTGCAGGGTAGAGTGCCTTCACCTTATTGGGACCCGATGCAGTTCATGATTGATGAATGCCATAAGCGTGGAATGGAGTTCCATGCCTGGATTAACCCTTACCGTGCCAAGACAAAGGGAACTACTGCCTTATCACCCATTCATCCGTATAATAAGAATCCGGAACGTTTCGTGAATTATGCTGGTCAGCTTTATTTTGATCCGGCTTTGCCCGAAAACCGAAAATATATTTGTAAGATTGTGCGCGATATTGTTACTCGTTATGATGTGGATGCCATTCATATGGATGATTATTTTTATCCTTATCCCAACCCGGGCGAGGATTTTCCTGATCATGTCAGTTTTGCGCAATATGGTCGCGGATACAGTAATAAAGCCGATTGGCGCCGTGACAACGTGAATGTGCTGATAAAGGAAATCCATGAGACAGTGCGCGAGTGTAAGCCGTGGGTGAAGTTCGGTGTTTCTCCTTTTGGTATCTATCGTAACAAGAAAAATGATCCGAATGGAAGTGATACACGTGGTCTTCAGAATTATGATGATTTATATGCAGATGTGCTGATGTGGATTAATAATGGTTGGGTAGATTATAATATCCCTCAGATTTATTGGGAAATAGGTCATCCTGCTGCCGATTATGACAACTTGATACATTGGTGGGCAAAACATGCCGCTTCGCGTCCGTTATTTATCGGTCAGGATGTGATGCGTACGGTGAACAAGGCGGATGCCCGTAATCCATTACAAAACCAGATGCCTGCCAAAATGAAGTTGCAACGGTCGCTTCCTACCGTGCAGGGAAGTTGTCAATGGTATGCTGCAGCAGTGGTGGATAACGCCGGTAATTACCGCACTATGTTGGAGAAGGAGTATCATCGTTATCCGGCTTTGATTCCTGAATCTCCTTTTATGGACGATAAGGCTCCAGGTAAAGTAAAGAAGGTAAAGATGGTATGGACGTATGAAGGTCCAGTACTCTTCTGGACAGCTCCGAAGGCAAAGGACGAGATGGACAAAGCTGTACAGTATGTGGTTTATCGCTTTGATAAAAAACAAAAAGTCAATTTGGATGATGCTTCCCATATTGTAGCCATTACCCGTGATCATTTTTATCCATTACCTTATAACGATGGAAAAACGAAGTACCAGTATGTGGTGACAGCGTTGGATCGTTTGCACAATGAGTCGAAAGGTACTAAAAAGAAAGTGAAACTGTAAGAAGCGGGAGTGTTTCTTTTAGATTTTATTTCTACTGCCACTGCCTGGGTATTTATTCATGTAATATCGATGAATAAAGAATTCTAGGGTAGTGGCAGTTGATTTGTATGCTGCCATATCTTCCGAGTACGATATTGTTTATGTTGAGATCAATGAAAAAAGGTTATAACATCTGCATCCATCTTATGGCTTTCTCTAATCAGTGATAAAAAGTATCTGCAATAAATATATCAAGTAGTGATATAAATTCTATTGATCTCTTGAATTTATTTCCGTCATATATAAAGTCCCGTTGGCAAAATTGATTTTTTTCAGATTGTGTTATGAAACTTAAGAAGCTTTACCAACGGGGAATGTATTTATAATTTCACATTGACTTGTTTCCCTTTATAGGAAATAGATTGGTCAAAGGTGGGGCTATCCTTATCTCCACATCCTTTCCCCGGTTCAACAAGTATGATGTTGAATTTGCGGTTTTTCAGCATACCTTTGTAGTTGCCTTTTCGCTCGTTAATAGTCAGTGTGCGCTCTTTGTCATCCCATTTCATCAGGATGGTTGTGTAAGCACCTTTTTCATAATTATAATTATCAAATTCATCTTCATAAAGGGTAAATTCCGCATCAGCACCCGGATAGATGCGAATCGTCAGATTATCCCACTTCTTTTCTGTAGAATATTGCACTGCTGGTCCCCAAGGAAGGATAGATCCCGCACGTACATAAATAGGCATAATATCAATGGGTACTTCCCGTTGGATCGTTTGCCCGCCTTCCAAAGTTTGCCCGGTCCAAAAGTCTGTCCAGTTTGCTCCTTTAGGTAAATATACCTCTGTATTTCCAATCTTTTTTAAATCTTTTAAGTAACCGTTCTGATTTTTGTCTTGCCATGTATAAAGCGAGTCTGTAACGGGACGTACTAGGAAATTATGTCCGAACATATATTCGGTATCCATATCAAGTACTTTGGGATCTTTCGGGAAATCCATCATTAATGGGCGGATAAAGCTGCCTGCTTTGCTGGTTACCTCCCAGGAAGTGCTATAAAGATAAGGTAGCAGACGATAACGCAGGTGAGTATATTTTTCTAACGCATCATAGGCCCAGTCGCCTTTTTGGCCGAATTGGTATATTTCGACTGCTACCGGACTAGAATTGTGTGAGCGCATAATGGGTTGAAACACTCCCCATTGATACCAGCGGACATGTAACTCGTGATAAGCTATGTTGTTTACATTATTATTGTATTTCCAGGCAAAGAATCCTCCCAAATCTGTATTCCAATAGGGAATGCCACATAATGAGTAATTCAATCCGGCTGCTAATTGTTTGCGCATGACTTCCCAGGTAGAAACTACATCTCCGCTCCACGAATGAGAAGCATAGCGTTGCTGTCCTAGGAAAGAAGAACGAGTGAGTAGGAATACTCGTTTGTCCGAAGTAGTAGCTCGTTGATGTTCATATACTCCTTTATTGGACATTAACGGGAAAGCATTATGTACTCTGCGGAAAGTTCCCAAATAGGTGAGAGTATTAAAATCCTGGTCCTTCAGATTCATGTGATCGGGTTCAGTAGAGTCCAGCCACCAACCGTCCATGCCCAGATCGAATATGTTCTTTTTCATCTCTGACCAATAGAGATCACGTGCAACAGGATTATAAGGGTCGTATGGCCTGACTCCGGCATTGTTGGGCCAAGTATCAAATTGAAGAAGTGCTTTCAGACTGTCCATTTTTTGATACATTTCAGTCCAAGGGCCGAAAGAAGCCCATACGGAGATCATGATATGTGCATTTTGTTTGTGCACATAGTCAATCATTTCTTTGGGAGTTTTGATTCTTGGAGTACCGTAACGTGCGCTTTTATCTTCTCCGTTTGGAAGATATTTCATATATTCTTTATCGCCCATTTTGTTGATGTAACGGGGATTTTGGAACTTCATGGCATTCCAGTTAGAGTCGCATCCCCAATATTGCCAATCCTGTATAATGCCATCCAGAGGGACTTTCAGTTTACGGTACTTATCTACAACTTCGCATAATTCATCCGGGCTTTTATAACGTTCGCGACATTGCCAGAATCCTAGTGCCCAAAGCGGATAGAGAGGAGCCTGTCCAGTCAGTTCGCGTACATTGGCTATTACTTTATCTGCATTGCCGCCGTAAATGAAATAATAATCTGCACAATCACCTACTTCCGAGTCAAAAGACATTTCTTGTGGATTGTCTACAAAAGTGGTGGGGGAGTAATTGTCCCAATAAAGGGCATATCCTTTTATTGAATGAATAAACGGAATGCAAATGCTCATGTTTTGGTTACGGAGAAATAGTTTCTGATTCCGTTGGTTCACTTTTCCTGTTTGTTGCTGTCCTAGTCCGTAAATCACTTCATCTTTGTCCAGTAAGAAAGCTTGACGAACATTATATGATGGAACGCCGGCGTCATCGAAGGGGGTGAATTGGGTACCATAATCTTTATCAGTCAGTAATAATTTTCCTTCTTTGTCGGAAAAACGGATACCTCCGGTTTCAGGATTTACTTCTACTTGTATAACATTGCTGCTGAGTGTTACATTTTTCCCTTTCTCACCGAAAGTTACAGAGGTGGTTTCCGGTGTTTTGATAATGACCAGACTTTCTTTTTTATAAGGTTTCTTAATGGGGGTTTTATAAATACGGACAATGGTGGGAGAGTAAAATTCTACTTTGACATCTATTTCTTGTGTAGTATACGTTATTCCTTGTGTGGTGTGTTGTACACTCTGTGCGATGCCATTTGTTGCAATGATAGTTGTTCCAATTAGGGTTAGAGTCATTTTTTTAATAAAATTCATATTCATAGTATTTTAGTGTTTTGTACTGTTACAAAGGTAAGGCGAAAAGCTTTAAATAGGCAACAATGAGGTTGAATCCAATAATAATCAGGTTGATTTCTTTGTTTTTCTGGCGTATTCGGAGGGGCGGCATCCATACATTTCTTGGAAGCACTTACTTAGATAGCTGGAACTGCTGAAGCCTGTGCGTTCTGCTATTTCTGCAATACTGAGTTCGTTTTCAGTAAGTAGTTGCGCAGCTCGTTGTAAACGGATGTTACGGATGAAAAGGCTGGGAGACTGATCTAATAAATTTACTAGTTTGCGATAAAGTCCTGTTCTTTCCATGCAAAGGTCTCGACTTAGCTGTTCTACTGAATAACCGATGACATGCATATTCTTTTCTACCTGTTCTATAGCCCGTGCTAAAAAAGCGGATTCGGTATTGGTTGTTTTAGGATGATCCGGTTGCTTGTCGTTTTCAAAGCAAGTGGAGGTTGCTGTGCCGTTCTTTTCCAGACGTGCTTTTTGTTCGGCTTCGTAATTGTTGCATTGCTCTATCAGGTTGCGGATGCGGAGTAGTAGAATTTCCTCTTTATGCCGACGCTCTATTTTTTTTCGGGTCCAACATATGTAAAGACGGATACTTCCTACTGTAATAAATAGTAAAATGAGCAGGTAAATAGTATAAGCGGTGGTTGTTTTCCACCAAGGGGCATGGATGGTGAGTTTTATAACGGTTATTTTTCCATTCCACTGGAGAGGGGTATCGGATGCCATAACTTTGAATGTGTATTCTCCGGGAGGTAAATTAGTATAGGACGCTTGAAGCATACCATTACCTGCTGTGGTATTGCCTGGTTTGCTGGTGAAAACATTCATCCAGTTTTTATCAATACCTTCTAATTGATAACGATAATAGGTGCGTTCACTATTGATATAGTTCAAAGCAGAGAATTCGAAAGTGAGGAAATTCTGATTGTAGCCCAGTTCTATTTCTTTTGTATAAGGGCTGGCTTGGGGAAGTTTTATCTTTTTGCCGTATAGCCGCAAACAAGTGAACACTGGGGAATAGGGGAGTTCCGGAGTGATTGATTCATTATCAGGATTGAAGATATTGAATCCGTCTATGCCACCGAAGTAAAGTGTACCGTCCGATGCTTTGAAAACAGCCTTTGTTAGATATTCCCCTTCTAATGCGCCATCCTGTTGATTGAAATTGGTGAAGTATGGTTCTTTATTTTTCTGATTGATGTGGATACGTGAGATTCCATTGCTTGTAGTTACCCAGATATCATTGTGATCATCTTCAATAATGCCTTGTACAAAGTTATTACTTAATCCATTTTCACGATAAAAAATGCGTGGGGTTTGCTCGTCCGGTATAAAAAGTTCCAGACCATCTGCTGTCCCTGCCCAAGTCCAGCCTCGTGTGTCAGTACATAGGGCCGTATATGTTTTTCCCTTGAAAAAGGCAGTTTCTGTTCCTCTGTTGAATTTCTTTTTTACTTCGGCAGGGATAGATGAATTATGTTCGGAGATAAGGGTGCGTGTTCCATCTTTTTCAGTGGACAAGCGGTAAATATGAGTATGTTCTTTCAGATAGATCATTCCTTTATTGTCTTCGGCAAAACTTTCTACTGCAATATCTTTTTCAGGAGCAACTGGAAAATTGTTACGGTTTATTTGGGTAAGTTTATGCATGGACGGATGGTAATATAGTAATCCTCGGTTGAGAGTTCCAATCCATAATCCTCCTTGTCGGTCTTGGAATATAGTGCTGATTTCTGTTGAGAGTCGTTGTCCGTTTTTAGTTTCCAAAATAGGAATATATTGCAGTTTTTCCTTAGTAAGATCCAGTATCCAAAAACCATGTACACAGGTTATATACGCTTTTTGATTGTCGGGGGTGATGATTAAAGTATTAAGTGCATAGTTTTCTTCAAGTATCTTTTTCCATGTCCGTTGGCATGTGTTGAAACAGAACAAACCACCTTTATATCCGTTGCGTAATTGGTAAAAGCTGTTTGGAGCTTTGACAACCAAGGAGGTTCGGGCAAAGTATTGTTGCTCGGTTTCCGCATAGGCAGCAGCACTGTATAGTCGTTTTCTGCTTGTCATGTCATAACAATCTACTTCTCCCGTATTATAGAACAGGTAAAGTGAATCATTCTCCGTATTTAGATCTTGTAGTTGGCGGGTATCATTGGGGGATAAAGTTATATGGATTCCGGTTTGTAATTCTTGTAATTTATGGTCTGTCAGTATCCAAATGTGTCCTGCACAGTCGGCAAAAAGATTTTCTATCGGTTCCGGTATATTTTTATTTTGGAAATAAGATTCTAAATCTCGGATATATTCCTCTTTGTAGAGATTGATTCCCATTAGTTTGTGATAGTCTTTCACCCAAAGTAGGGAGTCTCCACTTTGATAAATGCGGTAGAACCCGTCATATTGTTTTAAAGGATATACATTTTTATCCGTCCGATGCAGATAACTGAAATGTATACCATCATATAAATTGATGTTGCCATTAGTAGTAAACACCATTCTTCCGTCAGGTAGTTGTAGGATATATCTTATCTGGTTGTCGCTTAATCCGTGTGAAGTATTGATGGAAGTAAACAGGAAATCATTGGCATATAGTGGCAATATTATACTGATATATAAACAGATCAGTAGGCTTATTTGTTTTTTTTGATGATTTCCCATAATCTTCCTATTTTTAGTAAAGCAGGAATCCTGCCACTCCGCAAAGTATAATCATTAATATAGGATTAATTTTGTATTTCCGTGTACCTATAAAGGTTACTAGAAAAATAATTATACTGATGATAAATTGATACAAATCTATTTGATAGCTACTGAAGTTTTCAGCATTCATCAAGACGAGTGCAGCCGCTGCCAGCAGACCTACCACTGCCGGACGCAACCCTTTGAATACGGCTTCTACAACCGGATGCTTTTGGTATTTCAAGAAGAACCGGCTGATGATTACCATTAATATGAATGATGGAAAAACTACAGCAAAAGTAGCTATACAAGAACCGAATATGGCCCAGTTTTCATTGTAGCCTGCATTCAATACTGCAGTATATCCCACATAAGTAGCAGAGTTGATACCAATGGGGCCTGGTGTCATCTGGCTGATAGCGATGATATCTGTAAATTCGCTGGCACTGACCCAATTATATCTTGTTACTACTTCTCCTTGTATCATGGACAACATGGCATAGCCTCCTCCGAAACCGAAGAGACCTATTTTACAGAATGTATAGAATAAATATAGAAAAATCATTTGGATGAATATTTATGTTTGTACTTGCCATATATAAAACCCCCCACGCCCGCTATTATGATAATGTAGACAGGGGATACGTCCAATACCCAGATAAGTAATGCGGATACTATTGGTATCCAGATAGTGTAACGGTTTATCTTGGCCGATTTTGCCATGGAGAAAGTTGGAGCTGCAATAAGGGCTACTACTGCCGGACGGATTCCCTTGAATATATTCTCTACAATTTGGTATTGTTTGAACTGTTGAAAGAATAAGGCAATTGCCAACATAATAAAGAAAGAGGGGAGTATTGTGCCTAAAGCCATTGCCAATGCTCCACGGAAATTACGCAATTTATATCCGATAAATATGGCAATATTTACAGCAAATATTCCAGGTACAGACTGAGCGAGGGCTAATAAATCAATAAAATCCTCTTTGTCAATCCATTTTCGTTTGTCCACTATTTCATCTTGAATTAGGGGAACCATGGCATATCCTCCGCCAATGGTAAATAGTCCTATCTTTAAGAAGATAAGAAATGATTGTAAATAGAAATTCATTTTTTTAATTTTGTTTCATATAAGTGCTTGGTGGAACTCTGTAGTATTTCTTAAATGTATCCGTAAAATATTTGGGATCACTGAATCCCATCATATCCGAAACTTCGGATACAGTATAACGTTTGCTTTTTAATAAAATGCTAGCCTCGTTCATACGTACTTTACGTATAAAATCACTGGGCGAATCATTGGTTAAAGCCTTTATTTTATTGTATAAACTACTCCGGCTCATATTCATTGCATCACATAGGTTTTCTACGTTCATTTCTTTGTTTATACTACTTTTTATGATGTTGGTGGCTTTTAAAAGAAATTCTTGTTCCAAACTGATCGTCGGATCATCTGAAACCTCGTCTGCATTGAATTTGAATTGTGAGAAACGCTTTTTCATGATTTCCCTGTTCGCCAGAACATTGGCTATATTTGCTTTCAGTACTTCCATGTCAAATGGTTTGACTATATATTTATCGGCTTTGGTCTGTAAACCCTTGATGATACTTTCTTTATCGTTCAATGCGGTCAGCAATATGATAGGTATATGACTGGTTTCAATATTATTTTTCAATATATTGCACATTTTGTCTCCATTCATGATAGGCATCATTACATCCGACAATATCAGATCCGGTTGTCGTTCCTTGATAAAATCCAGTGCTTCTTGCCCATTTCCTACATCAGAAACATTATAGTCTTCCGATAGCGTATGCAACAGGAAAGTACGCAATTCCATATTATCTTCCACTATCAGAATGGAAGCGGCATGTGTTTTGGCTGGCTTGTTTTTGATCTCTTTCACCAGTTCTTCCGGATTGCCTTCGATAACAGGCAGAGGATCAATTACATCAGCTTTTTTGAATATACGGTAGTTGTATTTCCGGCTTTTGATAGGGAATGCCAGTTTGAAGGTAGTTCCTACATTTTCTATACTGCTCATTGATATTTTGCCGGCATGGCTTTTGATCAGTTTGTAGGTAAGCAGCATACCGATGCCGCTTCCTGTGATTTGCAGATTGATGGCATTATTTCCTCTGAAGAGGCTTTTGAACATTTTCTTTTGTTCATTGGCAGGGATTCCGATTCCTGTATCTGTAATAGTGATGAACCAATGACTTTTATTTTTCTGAGTTTGTACAGTGACATTGCCCCCTTGACAGGTATATTTCAAGGCATTTGTCATCAGGTTACGGATGATGGAATCCATCTTATTTCTGTCCAGCCATACTTCCTGGCTTTCAAAATTAGTTTCAAATATTATATTTATCTGTCTTTTGCGAGCATATAAATTGAACTGTTCCAAATAGTTTTTGATATAATTGTTCAATTCGTATCGGGATACATATACAGTGGAGGTATATAGTTCCTCTTTTTCAAAATTAATCAGATTACTGGCTAACTCAGACAGGTTGTCCGTATTTTGTATAGCTAGGTTGATATTGATTCTTCCCTGTTCGGATAGGTTTTCGTTTTTAAGGATCTCTCCCAAAGGAGCTTTTATCAAAGTCAGCGGTGTACGTATATCATGTGCCGTGTTGATAAAGAACCGGATTTTTTCTTTTGAATTGTTTCTGTCTTTCCTAAGCCACAAATAACGCAAAACAATTACTCCGACCAGTATAAAAATGATCAGATAAAGAATTCCTGCCCAAAAAGTAGCCCACCAAGGTGGGGTTATGGTAATGAAAAGTGAACGTTCTTCTAACAAATGGTGGTCATCCATCAGGATGGCTCTCACTCTTAATTTATATTTACCGGGACTGATGTTAGTGTAACGTATGCGGTTATCATTCGTGAGTGAAGTCCATTCATCATAAAATCCTTCCAGTTTCCAAGAATAGACTATGTTGGAGGGATTATCATAATTAATGGAAGACACATCCAGTGAAAAAATATTCTGGTCGTAATTCAGTATGATGTGCCGGGTATCATCAATTTCTTCTTTTAAGGGGGAACCTTTTTCACCAGGCATTACTTTCTGGTAGAGCAGTCGGAAATTGTCAAATACCATTTTGGATTTAAATTGATGAGGCAGCGTGACAGTATCTGCCAGTTCAATGGCTCCGTCTCCACATCCGAAGATAAATTTTTTATCGCGTGTATGTACTCCGGCAGCTTGGTTAAAGCTGGTAGACATCAAGCCTTGTTCTTTTGTCCAGTTAGAGAATATTTTTTCTTTTGTTTTGAAACGGGTCAACCCTTTTTCTGTACTAATGATTAAATCGTCTTCCAGAGCAGGCAGTATGCAATGAATATTATTAGATATCAGAGCTGAATTATTGATATGGTAATTAGTTACTTTTTCTGTATAATTATTGTAAATCCACATACCGGAACCATGTGTACCAATAAAAGTGATGTTCTTTTTACTTTGATAAATAGTATTTATACAGCCTAGCTCGGAGTCTAGATTCACCGCTTTGAGCTCTTGATTGACCTTATTGAACTGATACAATCCATTGATAGTTCCTATCCATAAATTATGGGCGTCCTTATTGGTGATATAGGTGATAGGGAAGTCCATATTGTAACAATGCATTTCCTTTGTATCCAGATCGTAACTTTTCAAGTTGTAATATCCTCCGGCCCAAATCAGATTATCCCAATCCTTATAAATACAACGAATATATTTATCCGGTTTTACGGTGTCATCATTCAATGTTTGGGGAATAAAATATTGTGTGGTCATGTTTTTCTTATCTATTTTGTACATTCCCGACATATATCCACCTACTAAAATAACTCCCGGTCGGGATTCACATATAGAGATAAATACATGATTCTGATTAGGCGTGTCATGCTGATAAGTTGATAATAAATTCGTCCATTGTTTGGTAGAAGGACTGTAGCAACATACGCCATTATTGGTTGCATACCAAATGTCTCCTTCAGAATCTTCCAATATATAATTCACTTGATTATCTATCAGTGAGTTAGGGTTGTCATAAGAGTGCTGTATCCATTGATATCCGGGATATTTCTCGGAATATACAGTGATGCCTATAGGATAGACTGCCATCCATAATTTTTGATCATCATCAATATAGATATCATTAATGATATTACCGTTCATTTTGTTGGAATGGTTGTGGTCGGCATTTAGAAAATTTGTCAATTCGTAAGTGCCCAAGTTTAATTTATATACGCCTGCGCCGTTAGTTGCTATTAACACCTCGTTTTCATTTTCTTTACTTGCTATGATAGAGTTGACATTAATGTCTTGTAGTCCGTTGTGTACATCAATCAGTTGGCGGCTATGGATATTGTATAGATAAATACCATCCAATAAGGTACCTATTACTAACATTTGGGTTTCCGGATGAAAATAGATGTAGTTTACTATATGGAAATTATCCAGTTCCGGATGCTTGATTACTTCTAATCGCCCATGATTCAGTCTTGCACAGTAAATCTTGTGGCTGGAGGCTAGAAAATATTGATTGTTCGTAGATTTCGCAATATATGTGATTTCTTCCTTGATAGGACTTTCCAGTTGAATAAGTTCATGGGTATCTATGTCGAAAAGATATTGTTTGTTTTTGGTGCAAAGCAATATATTATTGTCTTTGGAGTCAAGAAATGAAGCGGTGAGTGGCAGCCCGCTGTTGCTTTTGTCCTTACTGGCAAAATCGCAAACTAGTTCAAATTTGTCTTGTAGAGAATTGTATTTGAATAGATGACCGGTTTTTCCTATCTCCCAAACCACTCCTGCCGTATCTATCTGCAAAGTGTTCAAGTTGGGAAAAAAGTTCAGTAGTTTTCCATTGGCTGTTAAGCTATAGTGTGTGTATTGTTTTCCGTTATACCTGTCTATTCCTTCGTGAGTGAGAAACCACATATAGCCTTTTTTATCTTTTCGTATAGATAGAACTCTACGGCTGCTCAAACCATTCTGAGTATCCAGATACTGGTATAGTTGAGCAACGGCAGGTGTTACCAAAATAACAAAAAGGCATATAAGTAAAAGAATTCTTCTCATATTATTAGGAGGCAAAATCCTTACAAAGTTCGTAATTTCCCTTAACATATCAAAATCTGTTATATACAAAAAAAGCGGTAATCAGTCCGACTCACCGCTTTTTTAGTAAATATAACAAATCGTTTTTATTTTTTGTTCATTTCAACCCATTTTCTAGCATTGACAAATGCTTCCATCCATGGAGTAATCTGATCGTTCTTTATTCTATCAGCCGGATAATAAGCATTTTGCCATGGGAAACAAGAGCGTTCCAAATGAGGCATCATGGCCAAATGGCGGCCGTCAGGACTGGCCAGACCGGCTACGCTGTAATCCGAACCGTTTGGATTGCCAGGATACTCATCGTATGAGTATTTCAATACAACATTGTATTGATCTTCATCATATGGCAATGAGAATTTACCTTCTCCATGGGCTACCCAGATACCAAGCTTACTTCCGCTTAACGAACCGAACATGACGCTTCTATTCATAGGAACGGTAACACCTACAAACTTGGATTCGAATTTATGTGAATCATTGTGCAGCATTTTCGCTTTTTGGGTGAAGTCGGGGTTAATCAGGTTTAATTCTATCATCAGCTGGCAGCCGTTACATACGCCCAATGACAATGTATCTTTGCGTGCATAGAAGTTATCCAATGCAGCTTTGGCTTTGGGATTGAACAAGAAAGCTCCGGCCCATCCTTTAGCAGAGCCTAAAACGTCCGAATTAGAGAACCCACCGCAAAATACGATGAAATTGATGTCCTCCAATGTTTCACGTCCGCTAACCAAATCAGTCATTGTTACATCTTTCACATCAAATCCTGCCAAATAGAGCATATAGGCCATTTCGCGTTCGCCATTGGTTCCTTTTTCACGGATAATAGCCGCTTTGATACCTGTCGGAGTACGACGGTCGGGGTTAAGGCCGAATTGTGAAAGTTTGCCGGTGAATGATTTGTCGAATACAAATTCCAAAGGTTGTTTCTTGTAGTTCTCGAAACGTTTTTTGGCACAGCCGTTCATGCTCTGCTTGCAGTCTAGCAAGTAAGAGGTAGAATACCATACATCGCGCAGATAGTCTATGCCGAACTGGTAAGTTGCATCTCCCTTTTCTACCAGGATATGCCGTTCTTCAGTCGGTTTACCTAATTTTACGTAGCCTATGCCTGCGTCTTCCAAGATCTTTTTTACTTCTTCTTTGTGCTTATTTTTTACCTGGATAACAATACCCGGATTTTCGGCGAACAATATCTTGATGATGTCATCCTCCTTAATCTTGTTCAGGCTGATTTCCATACCACCTTCCATATTCGAGAAGCACATTTCAAGCAGTGTGGTAATAAGACCACCGGCAGAAATATCGTGACCGGCCATAATCAGACCTTTATTTACTAATTCTTGTACTGCCAGGAATGCGTCACGAAAATATTCAGGATTTTGTACAGTCGGTACATCGTCACCTATTTTATTCAATGATTGTGCAAAAGCAGAACCTCCCAGACGTAACTTGTCAAAACTGAAATCAATATGGTAGATAGTGCTCTTTTCATCATTTACCAATACAGGAGAAACCACTTTCTTCACATCCGAGACTTCGCCACCGGCTGAAACGATGACAGTTCCCGGACTAATGATCTTCTCACCGTTAGGATATTTCTGGGTCATAGATAAAGAATCTTTTCCGGTCGGTACATTGATTTGCAATGAGCAGCAGAAATCGGAAAGGGCTTTTACGGCAGTGTACAGGCGGGCGTCTTCACCTTCCTGTGCGCGACATGGCCACATCCAGTTGGCAGATAAGGAAACGCTGTCCAATCCTTCTGCCATCGGGGCCCATACGATATTAGTCAGTGCTTCGGCTACCGACAAAACAGAGCCTGCGGCCGGATTGGCTAAGGCGGCTTGGGGAGCATGGCCTAGAGAAGTTGCTATACCTTTTTCGCCACGATAGTCGAGGGTTACTACACCACAATCGCTCAGAGGCAGCTGGATTTCACCTTGACATTGCTGGCGGGCGATTTTACCGGTTACGGAACGGTCTACTTTATTGGTTAACCAATCTTTGCAAGCAACAGCTTCCAGCTGAAGTACGCGGTGGATATATTCATTTAATTTGGAAGTTTCGTATGAAACATTTTCATAATGGCGTTCTACAGTCTTGTCAACCATGTAGGTCTTCGGAGAAGAACCGAACATTTGATCTACTGCCAGATCGAACGGACGTACCCCATCGGCCTGTTCGAAAGCAAAGCGGGCGTCTCCGGTTGTTTCACCTACGGTATACATCGGCGCACGTTCGCGATCAGCAATTTTTTGTACATGTTCAATAGCCGATTCGTCAATCAGCAATCCCATACGTTCCTGAGATTCGTTGGCGATAATTTCTTTGGCAGACAAAGTCTGGTCACCGATAGGTAATTTGTCCATATGAATTAATCCACCGTTTTCTTCTACCAATTCGGATAAACAATTCACGTGGCCGGCCGAACCGTGGTCGTGAATGGAAACAATCGGGTTGTTATCTTCTTCACACAATGCGCGGACTACATTATAGGCACGTTTTTGCATTTCCGCATTGGCACGCTGGACAGCGTTTAGTTCGATTCCCGATGAGTACCGGCCTGTTTCAACAGAAGAAACTGAACCTCCACCCAAGCCGATGCGATAGTTATCACCACCCATTACAACGACTTTGTTTCCTTTTTCGGGATGTCCTTTCAGACAGTCGCGCTGAGTACCGTAACCTACCCCTCCTGCCAGCATAATCACTTTGTCGTATGCATACTTCTCGCCATTTTCCTGGTGCTCGAATGTTAGTACAGAACCACAAATCAGCGGTTGACCGAATTTGTTACCGAAATCGGAAGCACCGTTGGAAGCCTTGATTAAGATCTGTTCCGGAGTCTGGTATAACCATTGGCGGACAGGAAGGATATCTTCCCACTCGCGTCCCTCATCAGTACGGGGGTAAGAAGTCATATAAACGGCAGTACCAGCAATGGGCCATGAGCCTTTACCACCGCCCATGCGGTCACGGATCTCACCACCAGTACCGGTGGATGCACCGTTGAATGGTTCTACGGTTGTCGGGAAGTTATGTGTCTCGGCTTTCAGTGAGATAACAGTCTTGATATCTTTGATAATGAAATAATCGGAAGTGGAATGATCGGCCGGAGAGAATTGCTCTACTATCGGTCCTTCGGCAAATGCTACATTATCTTTATAAGCAGAAATAATCTTGTTGGGATTTTCAGCAGTAGTTTTCTTGATCATCTGGAACAAGGAAGACTCCATTTCCTGACCATCAATAATGAATGTTCCGCCGAATATCTTATGGCGGCAATGCTCGGAATTGATTTGCGCGAAGCCGAATACTTCGGAATCGGTTAATTTACGTCCCAAATCTTTTTCAACCTTCAGCAAATAGTCCATCTCCTCACGAGAAAGTGCCAGACCTTCTTTTTCATTGTATTCTTCGAGGTTCTCGATGTGAACAATTGGCTGGGGTTTGATGTTGACTGTGAAAATCTCCTGGTTCAATCCCTTATACATACGTTGCAGCATAGGATCGTACTCGGCGTTTTCGTCTTTTACAGGGAAATATTCCTCAATGCGTAAAACACCTGTAAGACCCATGTTCTGAGTGATTTCTACAGCATTTGTACTCCAGGGAGTGATCATTTCCCGACGCGGTCCGATGAAGCAACCTTTCAGGTTCTCTTCGTTCTCTACAGTGGCTTCACCATAAAGCCAGCTTAATTTCTGAATATCCTCAGAAGGCAGTTCCTGGCTGACTTCTGTTGCTATTACACTTTTAGTGGGTGTTCTGAAAAATAGAATCATAGCACTTTTATAGTTGTTTTGTTAATTGAAAACTAGTTCTAATATCAAGGGTCTATTAATAAGGTGCAAAGTTATATAAAAGAGACGGGGTATGAAAGAATTTTGAGTGTAAATATAGGTACTTTCGTAAAAAAGTAGCATCTTTGCAGCATGAATTGGATAGAACAAGTAACCATACTCGATTTATTGGTGAAAGGGCTTATCGTCGGCGTAGTGGTTTCTGCGCCGCTAGGTCCTGTTGGGGTACTTTGTATACAGCGCACACTGAACAAGGGACGATGGTATGGATTTGTTACTGGTCTGGGAGCTGCCCTTAGTGATATAGGCTATGCCTTGATTACAGGTTATGGCATGAGTTTTATGGATGATTTCTTGGCAAAGAACCAAGTATTGTTACAAATTATCGGCAGTATCATGCTGTTCTTTTTCGGTATTTATACTTTTCGTAGTAATCCTGTCCAGTCTATCCGTCCTGTATCCTCTACCCCGGGCAGTTATCTTCATAATTTTGTTACTGCTTTTTTTGTGACTCTCTCCAATCCCCTCATTATATTCCTGTTTATAGGTTTGTTTGCCCGTTTTTCTTTTGTGATGCCGGGCAGTCCCATAGGCTTTCAACTGGTGGGGTATTTGGCTATTGTATTGGGGGCGCTTCTCTGGTGGTTCGGAATTACGTATTTTGTCAATAAAGTACGCACCCGTTTTAATTTACGCGGCATTTGGATTTTGAACCGTGTGATTGGTATTGTAGTGATGCTGATTTCAGTCGCAGGTTTCATTTATACTATTTTAGGAAAAACGATGTACTGACAAAGAAACATATCTTGATGTATCATACGTTGGTTTTTTGATTTTTAATTATTAATTTTAATTTAAAAAGTATGTTCGTTTCCAAGCAGTTGAAAGAAAAGAATATAGCCGAGTATCTTATATATATGTGGCAGATAGAGGATTTAATCCGTGCCAACGGCTGTGATATAGAAAAGATAAAAAGCACCATCATAGCTCCTTATCCGTTAACGGAAGAGCAGAAAGCGGAACTCACTCAATGGTATATGGATTTGATTGAGATGATGCGTCATGAAGGGATTATGGAAAAAGGCCATTTGCAGATTAATAAAAACATTATAACTTGGCTTACCGACCTTCATTTGCAGTTATTGCGTTCCCCTAAGTTTCCTTATTATAATTCTGCTTATTATAAAGTATTGCCCTATATTGTGGAGTTACGCGCTAAAGGTGCGGATAAAGAGGAGCCTGAGCTGGAAACGTGTTTTGAGGCGCTTTATGGTATCTTATTGTTGAAATTGCAAAAGAAAGAAATCAGTGAGGAAACAAGAAAGGCACAAGAAGCAATCTCGACATTGCTGGCTATGTTGTCAAACTACTATATAGAGGATAAAAAAGGAGAATTGGAATTCTAATAAATGAAATAGAAATGAAGAATATATTGGTGACTGGTGCCAACGGTCAATTAGGAAATGAAATGCGTGTGCTATCGGCTGAATACAAGGAATATACTTGTTTTTTTACGGATGTAGCCGAATTGGACATTTGTGATGAGCAGGCGGTGATGACTTTCGTGAAAGAGAATAATATTCATGTCATAGTGAACTGTGCGGCCTATACGGCAGTAGATAAGGCAGAGGATGATATAGAGTTATGTACCAAGCTGAACAAGAACGCTGTGAGCTATCTGGCGAAGGCGGCTGAAGCCAACTGGGGTGAGTTTATTCAGATATCAACGGATTATGTGTTCGATGGCACGAAATATCTTCCTTATAATGAGGGAGATGTTCCTTGTCCCAATTCCGTTTACGGCAAGACCAAACTGGCCGGTGAAACGAATGCATTGGAGTATTGCAAAAAAACAATGATTATCCGTACCGCATGGCTTTATTCTACTTTTGGGAATAATTTTGTAAAAACGATGATCCGTCTGGGAAAGGAAAAGGAAACTTTGGGTGTAGTCTTTGATCAGATTGGTACACCGACATATGCTCGTGATTTGGCACGTGTCATCTTTACAGCCATTTATAAGGGAGTGGTTCCGGGAGTTTATCATTTCAGTGATGAAGGGGTATGCTCCTGGTATGATTTTGCCAAGGCTATCCATCGTATTGCCGGTATCACGACCTGTAAGGTTAGTCCCTTGCATACAAATGAATATCCGGCAAAGGCTCCCCGTCCCCATTATTCCGTATTGGACAAGACCAAGGTTAAAACTACTTATAACATTGAGATTCCTCATTGGGAAGAGAGTCTGGAAGCATGTATCAAAGAATTAAATGCATAATAAAATATGAATAGTGAAATAGAAAGAAGACGGACGTTTGCGATTATAGCACATCCGGATGCCGGTAAGACCTCTCTAACTGAAAAATTGTTACTTTTTGGCGGACAGATACAGGTGGCCGGAGCCGTAAAGAGCAATAAGATAAAGAAGACCGCCACATCCGACTGGATGGACATTGAAAAGCAGCGTGGTATTTCTGTGACCACTTCTGTGATGGAGTTTGATTACAATGATTATAAAATCAATATTTTGGATACTCCGGGCCATCAGGACTTTGCCGAGGATACTTATCGTACTTTGACAGCCGTAGATAGTGTCATTATTGTGGTGGATGGTGCGAAAGGTGTGGAAACGCAGACACGTAAGTTGATGGAGGTATGCCGTATGCGTAATACTCCGGTAATCATATTTGTCAACAAGATGGACCGTGAGGCGAAAGATCCGTTTGATTTGTTGGACGAACTGGAGGAGGAACTTATTATCAATGTACGTCCTCTGACGTGGCCTATTGAAAGCGGTCCCCGTTTCAAAGGTGTGTATAACCTTTATGAACATAAACTGAATCTTTTCCAACCTTCCAAACAGGTGGTAACAGAAAAAGTGGAGGTTGATATCAATACGGAAGAACTAGACAACCAGATCGGTGCTCCTTTGGCTGAAAAATTGCGCGGAGAACTGGAACTGGTTGACGGTGTTTATCCTGAATTCAATGTGGAGGAGTACCTGAAAGGCGAGATGGCTCCTGTATTTTTCGGGTCGGCATTGAATAACTTCGGTGTACAGGAACTGCTGGATACATTTGTGGAAATTGCTCCGAGCCCCCGTCCTACCAAGACAGAAGAACGTGAGGTGGAACCCGATGAACCGAAATTTACCGGATTTGTCTTTAAGATCACAGCTAATATTGATCCTAATCATCGTTCATGTATTGCATTTTGTAAAATTTGTTCGGGAAAATTTTCCCGTAATACTCCCTATTATCATGTACGTCATGACAAGACGATGCGTTTCTCTTCTCCCACTCAGTTTATGGCACAGCGTAAAACAACAGTAGACGAGGCTTGGGCGGGAGATATCATTGGTTTGCCGGATAACGGAACGTTCAAGATCGGTGATACATTGACTGAAGGTGAGAAACTTCATTTCCGTGGAATTCCCAGTTTTTCGCCCGAGATGTTTAAATACATTGAGAATGCTGACCCTATGAAACAGAAACAATTGGCTAAAGGTATTGACCAGTTGATGGATGAGGGTGTGGCACAGTTATTTATCAATCAGTTTAATGGACGTAAGATTATCGGTACGGTAGGGCAGTTGCAGTTTGAAGTGATCCAGTATCGTCTGGAAAATGAATATAATGCAAAATGCCGATGGGAGCCTGTCAGCCTATACAAGGCATGTTGGGTGGAAAGTGATGATCCGGAAGAGCTGGAAGCTTTCAAAAAACGTAAATATCAGTATATGGCCAAGGATCGTGAAGGAAGGGATGTATTCTTGGCTGATAGCAATTATGTACTTCAAATGGCACAAATGGACTTCAAGCATATTAAGTTCCATTTTACCAGTGAGTTTTAATTTTTTGTTGGAGGTGTGTCAAAAATCCCTAAGGGGATGGACACACCTCCTTCTTATTTTCACGAAATATTCTTTTTTACTTTATTCCTCTGGCTTTATAAATTCGTTCTTTAGCGTTATTAATTTGTTGAAACTTCTCTTCTGCCGCTTTTTTCACATCTTCACCCAATGTAGCAACACGGTCAGGGTGATGTTTTAATGCCAGGCGGCGATAGGCTGTACGTACTTCCTCATTGGTGGCAGACGGGTCAATTTCAAGTACTTTGTAAGCTTCTTCCAATGAGTTTCCGCTAAGGTTTAGCATGGATTCCACTTCTTTGGGTGACAGTTCCATGCATTGTGCCACTTCTTTTAATGCTGCTATTTCCTCAGAGCATACGCTTCCGTCACTTTTGGCTATGTTTACCAGAAAGTCCAACAATTGCAACCGTTGTTCGTAAGGCAGGTTCGCGGCAATCTGTGCACCACATTCATGGATGGTATTTTTAAATGCCATCGGATTTTGACGCTCCATCTGTTTGCGCTGTTCAAAAAGATTCAGCAAAATCTGTTCTCCTTGGATGACTGCCTCTTCGCCGAAATTCATTCTTAAGAATTGGCGTACATATTCCATTTCGCTGTGCATGATGCGTCCGTCTGCACGGATGATGTAAGACGCCATAACCAACATGGAGAATAAAAAACTATTCCGCTGGCCTTCATCATAGTTTCCAGCTTCCACCTGTCCTTTTTCGTATGTATTGCCAAAAAGTCCGTTGTTTCCATCCAGCAATGAGCCTAAGGCAAATCCGGCCAAAGCTCCCAGTGGTCCCATAGTCATGAATCCTAGAATACCACCAATCCATTTTCCTGCTCCCATTATTCTTTTAATTTTTTCGTTTTGGATGCAAAAATAAACAATCTTGGATGAAAAAAGTCTCTTTGCCGCATTTTTTACTATCTTTACCAATCAAATTAAAAATACTATGTTTCAGAAACTTGTAGCAATAGAACCTGTCAGTTTGGTTCTGTCAGCAGAAAAAACGTTATATTCTTTTGCAGATGAGGTTGTTATGTACTCTGATATTCCAGCGGGAGATAATGAGATTATTGCTCGGATCGGAGATGCGGATGCTGTATTGTTAAGTTATACATCACAAATAAACCGGTATATTTTAGAGAGATGTCCGAATGTCCGGTATATCGGTATGTGTTGTTCACTATATTCTCCCGAAAGTGCGAATGTGGATATCCGTTATGCTAATGAACGCGGTATTACGGTGACGGGTATTCGTGACTATGGTGACGAAGGGGTAATAGAATATGTAGTCAGCGAACTGGTGCGTTGTCTTCATGGATTTGGTCAGAAGCCGTGGGAAGGGATTCCCCGGGAGATTATCGGCTTGAAAGTGGGTATTGTAGGCTTAGGAAAATCTGGTGGTATGATAGCGGATGCAATGAAGTTTTTTGGTGCGGATATAGCTTATTATGCCCGTAGTGAAAAAAAAGAAGCCGGTGCGAAGGGTTATCGTTTTATGCCTTTGAATGAACTTTTGACATGGAGTGAAGTGGTATGCTGTTGCTTGAATAAGAATACGGTTTTGTTGCATGAGGAGGAGTTCAAGGCACTTGGAAATAGAAAGATACTATTTAACACAGGATTGTCACCTGCGTGGGACGAATCTTCGTTTACCCGATGGTTGGAGGAAGATAATCTTTGTTTTTGTGATACATTAGGAGCATTAGGGAGTACGGCATTGCTTACCCATCCGCATGTGCGTTGTATGCAAGTATCAACCGGCCGTACTCGTCAGGCGTTTGACCGCCTGAGCGAAAAGGTGCTGGCCAATTTGTCAGAATACAATGGGTGAAGTGATATTGAGCAGGGTGTTTACTACAGACCATCCTGCAATCTCTGATGTAGCACTGTACACTTCTACTACTGCGTGTACTTGTTCATTTTTGATTTCCACTTTTTGAGTATCACCTGTAAATCCAGGGGTGGACTGTATGGATACCTGCATATTGTCCGGTCCTACGGAAGCCAATGAGGCTGCGACAGATACATTTACTTTGGTTGGAAAAACATTTATAGCCTCTGTTGCATTGCCGGAAAAGACAATGCATCTTTCCTGTTGCAGCTCTTCCTTGTAAACCGATGTGCCTTTCAAAGCATCAGGTCCTTTTTCATTGAAAAAACGAGCTGTAGCGTTTCCCATCAAAGAGGTGGTTCTTAATACATCAAATCCTCCGATGGCTCCGGATACCAAGTAAACCCGTGTATCGTTTGCCTTGGCTGTTTCTTTGACTTTCTCATAAAAAGAGGTGTCTGCCAAAGCTCCTATGGATAGGGTGATAATGGAAGTTCCGTTTTCCAAGGTAGGTAAGGCCAGTTCTTTCATTGCGGCAGGCGAGGCTGATTCCACTAGATAATCAGGTTTTAACTCCAACAGTTCTTTTAAAGTGTGACAGGCTGCACACATTTTTCCGTGTTGCCTCATTTTATTCGCAATGCGTTCGGCCTTTGATGCTGTACGCGAATATACGCCTACTAACTCATAGTCGGGCAACATTCCTTTGACAACTGCGTTTGTTATAATTTCAGCAAGTCGTCCACATCCTACTATAACTAATTTATTCATAGAACAAAGATAGGTATTTTCATCATATAAACCTATTTTGTGAAAAATGGAATTTATTGTGATATGTTTCTTACTCTATAGGTATGTCTGTCCGAGCTGTTTTTAGTGTGCTTCTTAATCCCCTGTCTGATACATTAAAAAATTATACTTGTAATTTAAAAATAGTATGAGGAAGATTCGTCCTGATCAAGAATATTTTTTAAGGAATAATATTTACGTTTTATATAACAGACAGCATTATTACCTGACAGAATAAATGAAAAGTGATGGTTCAGAGTCGAATGGAAAAATTTCTTGTAAAACCAATATGATTGCATACTTATTCCTTAATACATGTTTTTTAGCATATTTTTGATGAATATTGCCCATTAAATTTGATAAATTTCGCCTTATGCGAGAATGCGGAAAAGTTTATACTTGTATTGAGAAAAAATGAATGATATACTATTAATAAAATGTTGTATTGTCTATGAGGAAATTATTTATTTTAATTCAATATTAGTATGAAAAAAACTTACTTAGATGCTTTAATGAGTATTTTTACACCTATTCCTTTGAATAATGGTTTTTATTTTGTGGATAACAACGGGACGATTGATTGGATTCTGTCGAATATATTCCTTTTAGGGTACGTGCTACCTGTAGAGGGGGTGATGATAGGTATCTTTTTCTATCTTTTATTATCTCATGCCATAGAACATAAAACTCAACTGATGTTCCGTGAAAAGTTCAAACTTGTTATTAATTTGTTCCATTATACACATACGCCTTTGGTGGTGTTACGGAATCAATTGGAAGAAATTGTGGTTGGTAATCTTCCTGAATCTGCTGTTACAAAGTTACAGCAGGCTCTGAAAAATGCCAATCAGGTTATTGATTGCAGCCAGAGTGCTATTTCACTTGGTAAAGCGGATTGGAAAACGATTCCTCGTGCTTCTGTGGTAGAGTTTGAGCTTTATGCCTATATCATGTCTGTTGTCGGTCTATGCCATCTTTATGCCGATTCGCGTCATATTCAGTTAAAAGTTACTGCCTGTTCTGATTATATCAGTTGCAGGATCAATGAAACCGTGATGACGGTAGCTCTTCAGCACCTTTTGAACAAAATGATAGATAACACACCTCCTGACGGTTGTATAAATATTATCCTTTCACATTCGGCAAGTTCTTGGGAGTTGCGTATCAGCAATTGTGAAAAGATAAGAAATGGAATTTTAAAGATGATTCCGGCCATGCCTGCCTTCTCTTCCATATATAATTATGGTGACTTATGGACGGTAAAGAAAATAATCCGTTTGCATGGCGGTAAAATAATCGGTTATGGATACGGAAAAGTGGTTACTTACCAGGTTATTATGCCGAAATATTTTCAATCCCAATCCGAGGCAGATACCGGTATGGCGCTATCTGTAAAGAAGCAAAAGGTTTACTTGGAAGAAACCGTATCTACAGCAGAAGGAAAGAGCCGGACTGATAAAAAAGAGAGTAAATCTTGTATTTTGTTGGTTATGGCAGACAAAAAGTATAGTGATTATTTAAGGATGACTCTTTCGGAGTATTTCAGGTGTATTGTTCTGGACGCTCCCGATAGAATAATAAGTGCCTCTGTTCAAAATAACCCTGATGTGATTGTTGTTGACGAAACTGTGAATGGAGTCTATGGAGAGGAACTTTGTTCTAAAGTTAAAGCAGACAAGGCCATAGCGAATATTCCGGTTATTCTTTTAATTAAGTCGGCAGATAATGAAAGCTATTTGTCGCATGTGGGGAGTAAAGCCGACCGGCTGGAATTGCGGAGTGCGAATATTTGGAAATTCCGGACGGACATTACTATGCTTATAGATAATAATTTGGTCAGACAGGAACGGATGAGGCGATTTATAGCCGATACGGTTGCTCCTACACTTCCCGAGAAGATAAGAAAGGACGATGCTTGTCTGAAGTTTATAAATAAAGTCCGGCAGTTGTTGGAACAGAATTTGGCGGAAGAGTCATATACCGTTGATGCGCTTAGTGAAGATATGGGAATGTCCCGCACTGCTTTCTATAATAAGATGAAGAAAATGACAGGACAGGCGCCGGCCGATTATATGTTGACATTCAAAATGGAAAGAGCAAAGAGATTATTGGCCTCTCAAGATTACTCTATCGGAGAAATTGCAACGATGTTGGGCTTTTGTGACAGTCGGTATTTTGCAAAAAGGTTTAAGGAAGCGTGTGGTATATGTCCGTCAAAGTATATCGAAACCATAATAGGCTGATGTGATATGATGCGGATTCTCCATACCTTATTTTATGATAGGCTGTTTTGACATGTTTTCATTGTAGAGGTGGCAAAGTCCCTGAATTTCGATGAAATGGGAAGAAATGAAAATCTACTCGTGAAAAAGAGATGTCTATGACGAATCTAAAATGAAGATTTAAGGTAAATCTAAGGTTGTTTCTTCTTGTTTTTATGAATAGTTTGTTTACTTTGTGCCAGATAAGTAAATATAGAAATCAAATGAAAAACAAACAACTATTATGCGTTTTATTCCCTTTGTTGGTGGCGTGTACCGGGCAACGCCACCAACAGCAGGTATCCAGTGAGTCAATCATAGAAGAAGCGGTGCGGAAGGGAGAAGTTCTGAAAGGGGAGATTGTTCCCATTGATACGGCTCTGTTCCGGTATGCCTATCGTATGCGTGTACAGGGTGACAAGGCGGTGATATTGGATTTGCACAATGCCGATTACTATTATCATGTATTTACTTATCCCGATTTTCAATATCAGTCTTCTTTTGGAAAGCGTGGGGAAGGTCCGGGTGAGTCCATTTATGCGGCGAATATCCGTTTTGCAGGGCAGGACACGGTGTGGGTGCTTGATGACGGCAAGGGCAGGATGTATCAATATAGCGGTATAGCCGGGGGGAAAACTCCCAAACAGGAAAAGGATATTTTGTTGGATAAGCGCTTGTTCCGTTCCCTTGATTTTGATTTGAAGGATGCCTCTACTGTTGTTATCCCCGATTATTCCGGTGAGAACCGTTTTGGTTGGGCTGATATCCATTCCGGTGAATTACTCCGTAAATCAGAACATATCCCCGTATCCGATCAGAAATTATTGAAAGAGAGTGCACCTGCCGTTGCGCAAGGCTGGAATAGTTTTATAGCATTCAGTCCGGATAAAAAGATATTGGTTTCTGTCACTCAGTTTGGGGATAGGCTTGATATTTATGATATGCAGTCACAAAAGCATATAGGAAAATTGGGTGAGGATGGAGAGCCCCAATTTAAAGTGAGTTCTGAAGGCTACGGACTTCCGGCGGGGAGAATCTGTTATTATGATGTGCAGGTGACTGACCAATACATTTATACCATTTATGACGGTCGTAAATTTAAGGATATTATGAAGTTGGCCGATGCCTATCAGCAGGGTGGTAAAATATTACGTATATCCACCCACGAGGGCGATGTGGTGAAAACCTATGTATTGGATCGTCCTATTGCCGGTATTTATGTAGATGAGGCTGCCGGTATGTTATTCGGTTTGGATGTCAATGCTGACGAGCAGATAGTGAAATTTCCCCTTGAATTGGAATAGAGGAAGTTTTGAAAAGAAATCACCGTGTTATCCTATAATGGCGGATAATTTATTGTAGTGTATGGTTGGAAAAACATAAGTTCGTTTTCCGAAAAGAACCGGATCTTTTTTGAAAAGAACAGGGCCTTTTTTAAAAAGGTTCTAGTGTTTTATGAGCTGGACTGTCTGCTTATACCAATTTAGAATTCATGCGTTTTTTTCTTTCAAATCCTTCATCCTTATGTAAGATGTTAGTTCTTAGCTGATTATAATGACGGATTTGTACCCGGAAAGCTTCAGCCAAAAAAAATCCTTCAGGGTGAAGGAATATGGATGATTTTCAAGTTTGCTTTCATAGAGTTTAAAAGTGAGAATTATCTGTCACACTGTCACAGTACTAATTATTTTGCTGAAAAACAGGTTGTTAAGATGTGACAGATAGCGTGACGGAGAGTGTGACAGATAAAAGTCTGTCACAGTGTTATTGTCCTGCACTGCATTGTCCTGTGGCCTATAATGAATGAATCAGAATATAGTAACGAGAATCTCTTTGTTTCCCGTGTATTACAGTGTGTTCCACTGTTTGGTACAATTAATTTTATATGGTGGAACAAATAGTTTTATATGGTGGAATATTTAGTTTTACCTTGATGAAATAAATTATTCCACCTTAATGAAACAACTCGTTCCGCTGTGAGAAATGCTTTGTTCCTGCTGCGGTGGGTTGGTGATTTTAAGTAAGATTGTATACCTTATGTATGCTTATTATTGGAAATAGGAGCTATTCATTCGTTTGAGGAGATAACCAGTCGGTATCCTCCTTTTTCTGTCACTATCTGATATTCGGGAAAGTCCTTGAGTGAGGATTTAAGGGTGGAGATATGACTATATATTTTATTTTCGGGATTGTTATCTTTCGGCCAGAAAGCATTTTTAATATCTTCTTTAGTCAAAAGATGCTTGGGCGTTTTGATAAACAGTTCCAGCAGATTGAAATCTGCCGGTGCTATGTGGCAAAGCCGGTTGCCAATATATAGTTTCTTGCTTTCCAACTTTAAAGTCATTTTCCCCAATTGTATGTAGTCCGGATTGTCAGGAATTTCTTCACATGGTATGCAGTCCGGATTGGCGGGAGTTTCTTTTTTCTGTGGTTTTTTCAGAAATGACAGAGACACCCATATCAAGACAATGAAATAAGCAATGATACTCCATAACACTTTTGGAGTGGTATGTTTTACTATTTCTGTCCAATGAATCATAGCCCATGCCTGTACGCCGGCGGTTCTTTTAGCGTCTATTGCTTGTACAGGGGTGACAAGAGCTTTCTGGAAAGAGATTGAATCATTGTCACTGAATACCTTTTTCTTGTTGTAGCGGTAAATGATTCCCGTCTTAGCGGCGGAAACTCCATTCTTTTCCCATTCTTCTTGGAAGATCTTATTGAAATTGTCTGGATTGACGGGGATAATCCTTGTCATCACATACTGGTTGGCCAGTTGGGTAGCCAGTGACTCATGGGTGCTGTCTTCAAAATAAATGATTTCTAGACTATCACCGTATTCTATTTGGACACCTTTTACCTTTCTGCCTAAAGGGCGATAATGAATAAGAATCTTGTTTAAGCGTTCTTGATAATCAATATTGATTGCTTCACGTAGGCTGTCCTTCATTGTTATCAGAACATTTGTTTTTTCATCTTTAAAAGCAACATAACATAGCAGGATGAATACAATCCATCCCAATGCAATAAAGCTAAACTTGAATAAGTTTGTCGGTATTTTCATGTTTCTTGTTCATGTTAGAGATTGCAAAGATACGCATATTTATAAAAAAGGAACTTATAAGTTAAAAAAAGAATATGATTTAATTGGATGAACCTTATGATTTGGAGATCAGGGCATTAAAATAATCCTTCCGATGAAATGGGGATTTTTTGAATCTTAAGAAAACTTTAAGGTCACCTTAAGATCAATTTAAGGGAAAAAATTTGCGTGCCCGATAGATGTTCTCTACCTTCACACAAAAAATGATAAACCAATGAAAAAAGTATTTGTGTTATTTACCGTTGTTATGCTAATGGCGGTAATGGCTTGGGAAAAGCAATCCGGAAAGCCGGTAGAGAGTGAGTTTCTTTTAGATAATGTGGAAGCATTGGCTGCAGGAGAATCCGGGTATGATACATGTCTGGGTAGTGGGAATGTGACTTGCAGTACCGGAGAAAAAGTAGAGTGCGTAATTAGACCTTTTGGCTTGGATTAATCAATGAGATACCTTTGTCTATTACTATGTGTTTTTGCTCTTTTTCCCTCCTGCAAGGAATCAGAAAAAGATAAAATCGCTCGTTTGGTTGAGGAATGGGAAGGGAAAGAAATTCTCTTTCCTACCCATTCCATCTTTACTATTCAAGGGAAGGATACAGTGGACTTTTCTTTAGCGGATGCGGATTATAAGGTAGTGACTTATATCGATTCTGTAGGCTGTACCAGTTGTAAGTTACAATTGCCTCGCTGGAAGCTGTTTATGCAGGAAGTTGATTCAACGTTGAACCGTCCGGTTCCCTTTGTCTTCTATTTCCACCCGAAAGATATGAAAGAACTACGTTATATCACCCGTCGTGATGCATTTATCTATCCTGTTTGTTTCGATGAAAAGGACGATTTTAACCGATTGAATCACTTTCCGGATGAAATGACTTTCCAGACATTTCTATTGGATAAAGACAACAAGGTGGCGGCTATAGGCAATCCTGTTCACAATCCAAAGGTGAAGGAACTTTATTTGAAAGTATTGACAGGTGGTGAAGTTGTAAAAGCGGAAACACCGATAACGAAAGTCAGTCTGGACGTAACAAGCATAGACTTCGGTTCATTTCCTCAGTCGGAGAAGCAGGAACGCAAGTTCACACTGACCAATACGGGACAGCATGTACTGGTGATATATGATGTCATCACTTCCTGTGGATGTACCAAGGTAAACTATAATAAGGAGGGTGTTCGTCCGGGAGAAAAAGCGGAACTGACCGTGATTTATGAAGCCGAAAAGGCTGAGCATTTCAGTAAGACGGTTACCATTTATTGCAATGCAGATAATTCTCCACTTCGTTTGAAGGTAACGGGGAATGCTGAATAAAGGATGAAGTATGAATCAATGGGAGTAAAAAGCGGATGGAAAGAAATTCATTTTCTTTGCCGAAAGTCGATTCTTTCCACCCTGTGGCTCTCTCCTAAAAGAAAAGGAGGTTAAGTCCGATGTAAAAGTAGTGTAAATAATCAGAATAAGCAAGCGGTATTTTTGTTTTTTCTGCGGTGGAGTTCTTTCCGAGAATAAGATGAAAATATGAATAATAATAATTTTTTTTACTAGAAATAAGATGAAGAAGAATATTTTGAAGGCAACTTTGGTTGTTGCGTTTGCTTTGATAGCAGGAATGAATGTGTATAATGCTCAGCAATCGGATATAATGTCTGATTTGGTACTGGCTAATGTAGAAGCGTTGGCTAGAAATGAAATTTCCAATTGTGATAATGGCTGTTGGGATAATGGAAGTGGGTGTTTGTGTGGAGTTTGGTATCCTGGATGGAAAGAAGCACAATGATTGATTGAGAGCATGTTCAATATTTAGTATGAAATCGTCTTAAACTGATTTCAATAGGTTTTTCTGTCTTTATATTATGGATGTTATTATTTATTATATTCGGATTTTAGTTTAAGACGATTTTATTAATGAATTATTATATAGACTTATTGTTGAATTATGAGAAATATATTGTGTGTGACATTAATCGCTTTATTGGGAGGTTGCACTTCTACTTCCGTAACGGAAAAATATCAAGATAAGCGTAATGATATTATTAATGTAAAAGATAAGGTAATAGAGTTCGAGACTGGAAATGTTTTAATAGGTTCTGTTTCGCGTTTGTATATGTCGAATAAGTGTTTGTTAATAGCTGATCATAAGTCTGTTGATAAACAGATACATATATTCAATAAAAATGATTTTAGTTATCTTACCAGCATTGGAAATTTCGGGGAGGGGCCTGAAGAAATAACAGTGATGGGATGCTTAGCCATAGATGAGGCTCATCATCAATTATATGTTTCAGATCATGCCAAACAAAAGATATTTAGTTATGATATGGATAGTGTAATGGTGGATTCTTTGTATAAGCCTCAAGTAAAGACTGCGATGAACGAAACTTTATTTCCTTCTGAATATCAGTATATAAATGATACTTTATCAATTGCTGTATTAATAAAGCCAACCAGTACTTCTACTTTTAATCAGTTTTTAGGTAGATGGAATATGAACACAGGCGAAATGATTCCTATGAAATACACTCATCCGGATATTCAGAAGAAACGAATAACTTTTGCTGCTTCGGAGAAAGCGGGAATATATGTAGAATGTTATACCCGACATGATTTGATGACCATTTGTTCTTTAGATGGAGAATTGCTATATAATATATATGGTCCTGACTGGGATGGTGGAAATGGCAATAAACTTCAATCCTTTGGTACGGTGATGATAGGAAATGACAAAATATTTGTTTCTTATTGTGGAGAAGATTATGCCAGAGATTCTTTTCCGACAAAGATTCTGGTCTTTGATTTGGAAGGGAATTATCTTAAAACCTTAGAGACTGGATATAAAATATCAGACTGTTGCTATGACTCATTCAATAATAGAATTATTTTGTCTTTGAACGATGTTGTTCAATTTGCCTATTTAGATATTGACGGAATAATATGATGTATTTAATGTAAAATTTGGTAATAATGAAAAGTAAAAAAATGTTTTTGAGTCTTGTGGCTATTATTTTTAGTATATTTATTGGTTATAATATATATAGCGTGGAAAATAGTCAACAGACATTTGATGTTTCTTTTTTGAATATTGAAGCATTGGCGAGTGGCGAAAGTTCCGGTAATTGCCCAGAGTATGGATCTGGTTGTTTAGATGGTGTATGGTGGCCTTCAAAGCGGGAAAAATGGTAACTTACTATTTTTCTTGAAAAAGTATATTAAAAAGTTTTTATACTGCTTTGGATATATTTTGAAGCTAGTATATTTACTTATAGATGCTATAGTTTTGGATTTTGTTGAAGAAGGAATGATATTTTGTTTTTCTGATTATAACGAAATTTTATATGGTAGCTTTTGTAAGGACTATGATTACAAAGAGTGTTAATAAATTAATCTTATTCCTTTTTGTAATTTGTGTTATTGGAATAGTATGGATAACTAATCCAAGTGATTACTTTAGCTTCATTTAAAATATCTTCTGACTCTATAAATCGATCCTATTACTAGTGGACAATATTTTAGTAAATAAATGAGTAAAGGGAGGACGACTCTTTAATATTGGGGAAACTTCGGCAAAAAATGATGTGACTTAAAAATTACCGGACGATTTTTGGTAGCCATAAAGCATTGATAGAAGATGAAATAAATGTTTCCCCTTTATTTAAAAATAAAAAGGTGATAGACGTTCCCTATGAATATTTGCCGACAGCCGTAATTAATTTGTTTGAATCTGGAAGTGTGGGAAAATCGACTGTGGAGTAAATATTATAGTTTTGAAGATTTTTGTGAGTATATCTTCGCTTATATGATAGAAAATGAGCCATTGGAATCCTAAAGAAGAACGTGCTTTTTATATGAAACAAGGTAAACAGGTATTTCTATAAAATGAAAAACAGGACAGAACATTGGGTTAGTATAAAAAAAGGACTTGATAAATTATTATCAGTAGCTTTTTTCTTTTGCATAATTGTAATCGTATGGTTATTATTTCAGGTGATTGGTTTTGTTTCGTTTAAAATTCCTTCTGACTCCATGGAGCCTGCCCTGTTTGCCGGAGATAATATATTGGTGAACAAGTGGGTGATGGGAGGACGCCTATTTGACATTTGGGATGCTTCCGAGAAAAAGAATGTAGAAATATCCCGTTTGCCCGGCTTCGGGAAGGTAAAGCACAATGATGTATTGGTTTTTAATTTCCCTTATCCCGGCCGATGGGACAGCCTGGGACTGAATTTAAAGACTTATTATGTAAAGCGCTGTGTGGCTGTGCCGGGTGATACCTTTGAAATTAGAAATGCACACTATAAGGTGCGTGGATATACGGAAACTCTAGGATGCGTAGCTTCACAGGACAGGTTGCAACAGCTTCAGTTGGCCGGAGAGGAACGAAATTGGGGCATAGTGATGAGGGCTTATCCCAATGATAGTTTGGTGAATTGGACGATAAAGGAGTTCGGCCCTTTTTATATTCCGGCTAAAGGTACGAGTGTGAAAATGAATACTGTTAACCGGATATTGTATAAGAATGCGATAGAGTGGGAGCAGAAAAAGAAATTGGTGCAACAGGGAGATTCATTTCTGTTGAACGATAGTATCATACAGGAATATCAGTTTAAGGAAGATTACTATTTTGTAACAGGCGACAAAGTAATGAATTCCAAAGATTCCCGTTATTGGGGATTGTTACCCAAAAAGTTTATTGTGGGAAAAGCGACATTGATATGGAAGTCCGTTGATTTGGATACGGATGAGATTCGTTGGAACAGGGTATTTAAAAGAATAGAATAATAGTAAGAAGCCAGATGAAATATTGTATAGTCAGCATCATGATAATTTGCTCTTCCTTCCTTTCGGTAAGTTGTACGGATAAGGCATTGGAAGACTCTTTGAAGTTGAGTGGTGAAAATCGCGCAGAATTAGAGCGTGTACTTTTACACTACAAAGACAATCCTAAAAAGAAGAAAGCTGCTGAATTCTTGATACGGAACATGAAATGGTGTCATGCCGAGGATTCTCCGTTTATGGATATATATTACAAGCAAGTAGATCGTTTACAGGCGAATGACAGCATATATGCAGAAGAGATGATTGCTTTCTATGATTCGATTTATAAACCGGAGTGGTTTCAAAATATGACTGTAACTTTCGATTTATGTACCATGGAGGCGGATTATTTAATAGATCACATAGACAGGGCTTTTCAGGCATGGCAGTCGCCTTGGGCAAAAGCATTGTCATTGGATGAATTTTGCGAATATATTCTTCCGCATCGTTTAGGGAATGAACCATTGGAGCCGTGGATGGCCATGTATCAGAAAACGTTTAAGTCTGTAGCGGATACAATGTATAATAGGAAGGTGGACGAGTTGTATGAAGTAATCAGCTGGATGGTTGTGGGGCACAGATATTATACACCTTCGTATGTGCCCGATCTAAGGCCTTCATCTTTGTTAGGGATAAAAGTGGGGGCATGTCCGGCCTATACGGCATTGGGAAGGTACATTTATAGAAGTATCGGTGTTCCCGTTGTTTCTGACTTTACTCCGAACTGGGCAAATCATGCCATGGGGCATGAATGGATTTCTATTATGGCAGATGGTAAATGTTATCCTATAATGCCGGGGAGTCCCTGCCGTTTTGGAAATCATATAAAAGGCGGAAGCTATCGCATGTCTAAGGCTTACCGCAATACTTACGGTGATCAGGGAGGACTTATAAAGGATGAAGAGGACATACCGCCCTTCTTTAAAAATCGCAGGATAATAGATGTGACGAATCAGTATATAGAGACAACGGACGTAGAGCTTGCTGATTGTTTTGATACAGAAACCAATACGCATTATGCTTATCTGTCTGTTTTTGACTTACGTGACTGGAAAGTGGTGGCGTATGGTGCGAAAAAGGGGGCGGGATATGTGTTCAAAGATATGGCTCGTAATGCAGTATATTTACCGGTTTTTTATTCCAAAGGGAATTATACTCCTGCTTATTATCCTGTAAAGGTGGATGAAAAAGGAAGAGTTTCATATCTGAATCCGGATGTAAAGCATAAGCGGAGAGTTGTTTTGACAAGGAAGTTTATGGATATGAATCCTAAGAAATGGATAAAGGCGATAATAGGAGGGTATTTTGTATTAAGCAGGGAAGCAGCTTTTGCGAATGCTGATACTATCCATATTGATTTATTGAAAGAGTGCAATTATCAGACGGTGACATTGAACAAAGCATATAGGTACATGAAGTACGTGCCACCGGTAAAGACAGAAGGAAACATGGCAGAAATAGAACTATATGATGAAAAAGGGCAGAAGCTGGCCGGTAAGGTTATTGGTAATTATAGACCGGAAAGAATGGATGCTATGGAAACGATGAAAAGGGCTTTTGATGGCAATGTGTTAAGTTCTCCCAAAACGGTGAAAACACAAACTGATGCTTGGGTGGGGCTTGATTTAGGACGTGTCGTTTCTGTTTCGAAATTGGTTTATCTACCCCGCAATGATGATAACTTCATTAAGGAAGGTGAGCTATATGAACTTTTTTACTGGGATAGAGAGTGGAAAAGTTTAGGAAGGCAGGTCGGTAGCAGGCAATTACAGTACCTGGAATATGATAATGTTCCTGATAATGCTTTATTGCTTTTGCGCAATCTGACAAAAGGGAAAGAAGAGCGGATTTTTACATACGAGGACGGGAAACAAGTTTGGTGGTAGAGATGGAAAATAAATGGTCGAAATATGGAATGGCATTGGTAGCAGGCATACCGGTTGCCCTGTGCCTCAGCGTGGTGTGTTGTGGTACGTCTTCACTGCCTGCCGATATATTGGAAGATGACTGGCGGTGGATGTATGGCTGTGGTGTACTCTCCTTGGCAGGCCTTGCACTGCTTGTACTCCTGTTCCCGAAAAGGGTAAAGGAATGTCTGTCGGCTGTCGTTTCATGGGTGTTTATTCTATACGGAGGTATAGAAGCCGTTTGGGGCATCCGCCAGGTATACGGATTTACCTATTCCAACCATTCCCTCTATGCCTTGACCGGCTCGTTCTATAATCCCGGTCCTTACTCAGGCTATCTTGCCATGATATTCCCTGTTTGTCTGCACGAATGGTTAGAGCGGAAAGAGCATAAGAAAACCGTACCTTATTATATTGCAATAGCCGGAATGCTATTGATTCTTTGTGTGTTGCCTGCCGGAATGAGCCGCTCGGCATGGATAGCCGCGGCGGTCTCTTTCATTTATGTTTGTGGTATGCACTATAAGATGGAAATTCAGCATTATATCAGGCATCATCGTAAGCAGGCAGTGTCTTTTGCCATAGTAACCTTTATTTTGGGCGGTATAGCATTGGGTGGCATTTATCAAATGAAAAAGGATTCGGCAGACGGCCGTCTGTTTATGTGGAAAATTGCTGCCCAAGCTGTCAGTGAGCACCCATGGACAGGATGCGGATGGAACAGTGTTCCGGCTGCTTACGGACAAGCGCAGGAGAATTATTTTGCAGCCGGAAATTATACGGCAACGGAGGAACTTGTGGCAGGTGCTCCCGAATATGTTTTCAATGAATATCTGCAAGTAGCCATTGCCTGGGGAATACCTGTGCTTTGCATCGGGTTGTTGATACTAGGTGGGAGCATGTACATAGGTCATAAACAAGGCATCTATGGACTATGCGGCGCATTGCTATCTTTAGCGGTATTTGCGTTTTCTTCTTATCCACTACAATTTCCGGCGTTTGTTTCGGCTTTGATTATATCGGTGCTGGCTTGCAGTATTCGTGTTCTTCCTTTAGAGAAAGTCTGGTTTCGCCTTTTGTTTACTATCTTATTGTTAATCGGAAGCTATGGCTGTTTCTGTAAATATCAGCAGAAATCCAAGACTGTAGAAGCTTGTAAGCAATGGACCAAAAGCCGTATGTTTTACCATTCGGGAGCTTATCAGCAAGCAGTAGAAAGTTATGCTGAAATTCAGAAAGAAATGAAAGGGAATGCTCGCTTTATGTTTGAGTATGGCCATGCTTTGCATAAACTTCATAAGCCTGAAATATCAAATAAAGTACTGAAAGAGGCCTTGAAAGTGAGTGGTGACCCCATGATACTGAACATTATCGGGAAAAACGAACAGGAAATGAAGCACTATGATAGTGCGGAATATTGGTTTATGCGTGCTGTCCATCGGTTACCCGGACGAATTTATCCTTATTATCTATTGGCTCATTTATATGCGGAACCGGCTTTTTATCAGTGTGACAAATTGGAGCAGATGGTACAGACTGTATTGGAGAAAGAACCGAAAGTTCAGTCTACCGCTATCAAGCAGATGAGACGGAAAGCACGGGAATTATTAAAAAAAGTACCCGAAAATTAGTTTTTTCAAAATAAAAAGTTTTTATTTGTTATAGATATCACAAAATATGACCATGAAATTACACATATTTGCATCAGGCTTATTATTAGCCGTTTCTTTCACTGCCTGCTCGGGAGAAAAAAAGGAAACAACGGAAAAAGAAGGGGTGGAAACAGTTCTTCCTTCTTTACCCAATGAGGTGACGGTGATGCCGCTGAAAAAGCAGGTTTTCAATCATGAATTGATCAGTAACGGGAAAGTGACGGCACAGGATTATGCCGACCTGTATTTTCGTACCTCGGAAGTGGTGGCGAATATCTGGGTAAAGAACGGGGATATAGTGCGGAAAGGTCAAAAAATAGCCCAATTGGATTTGTTTAAGTTGAACAATACGTTGGTACAGAATAAAAATAGTTTGGCACAGGCTACCCTGGAGATGCAGGATGTGTTGATAGGACAAGGATATGCTCCCGATAATCTGAAGGTGATACCTGCTGATGTGCTGGAACTGGCAAAAGTAAAAAGCGGGTATGAGCAGAGCAAAGCTCAATATGAATCTGCTCAATATGATATGGAACAAGCTACGTTGACTGCTCCTTTCGATGGAGTGATTGCCAACCTTTTTGAAAAGAGATATAATATGCCCAAAACTTCCGAGCCTTTCTGCCGGGTAATCAATACCGGAAATATGGAGGTGGATTTCACCGTACTTGAAAATGAACTGCCGTTACTGAAAGTGGGGGATAAGGTGGAGATTACTCCGTATGCCTCGGCAGCAGGTGTACGACAGGGAAGCATCAGCGAGATTAATCCGCTGGTGGACGAGAATGGGATGGTACGTGTAAAGGCGCGGGTGAACGGTAGTAATAAGTTGTTTGACGGCATGAATGTAAGGGTAAGCGTGAAGCGTTCTGTGGGCGAACAACTGGTTATCCCCAAAACGGCAGTTGTACTACGTTCCGGCAAACAAGTGGTATTTACACTGAAGGAGGGTAAAGCTATGTGGAACTATGTGCATACGGGATTGGAGAATATGGAGGAATATACTGTCACAGACGGACTGGAAGAAGGTATGGAGGTGATAACTACCGGAAATGTGAATCTGGCTCATGAAGCACCGGTGAGGGTGATTAAAAATTAAAAGTATGGTTAAGTTTTTATTACAACGTCCTATTGCGGTGCTGATGGCCTTTACCGCCTGCTTTATTGTTGGGTTGGTGACTTACTTCTCGCTGCCTGTATCTTTGCTGCCCGATATTGCCATACCGCAGATTACCATACAGGTGACGGGTGAGAATTCATCGGCACGGGAATTGGAGAATACGGTGGTTACCCCTGTGCGCAGGCAGTTGCTGCAAGTGGCCGGACTGAGAGAAATAAAAAGTGAAACTCGTGACGGGGCGGGCGTTATCCGTCTGGAATTTGATTTTGGTGTGAATACCGATCTGGCATTTATAGAGGTGAATGAGAAGATAGATGCCGCTATGAACAGTCTTCCCAAGGAAGTGACGCGTCCCAAGGCTATCAAAGCGAGTGCAACGGATATTCCTGTACTTTATGTCAATATGACTTTGAAAAACGACGGTGCTTATCAGGAAACCGACGAGCAACAATTTCTGGAGTTGTGCGAATTGGCGGAGAATGTGGTGAAACGCCGCATCGAACAGTTACCCGAAGTGGCTATGGCGGATATAACCGGAGTGCCCGGAAGGCTTTTGCAAATTGTTCCTGATAAAGATAAACTGGCCATGACGGGTATCAGTGTGGAGGATATAGAGAATACACTTTCCGCCAATAATGTAGAGCCGGGAAGCATGTTGGTGAGGGATGGTTATTATGAATATAATATTCGCATAGCTACCCTGCTTCGTACCCCGGAGGATGTGAAGAATATCTATATCCGCAAGGGGGAACGTATTATGCAGTTGAAAGAGCTCTGCAAAGTAGATATTGTTTCGCAAAAAGAGATGGGACGTTCCGTAGCCGGAGGAAAAAGGGCGGTAACGCTGGCCATTATCAAGCAGAGCGATGAAAATATGGATGTCATGAAAGAGAAGCTGAAAGAAACAACCGATTATTTTGCATCCCTGTATCCGGATATTGAGTTCAGCGTGAGCCGTAACCAGACGGAATTGCTGGACTACACCATTTCAAATTTACAGCAGAATCTTTCTTTGGGCTTTCTATTTATCTTTATTGTAGCTGTGCTGTTTCTGGGGGATGTCCGTTCACCGTTGATTATCGGCATCAGCATGGTTACTTCTATTGTAATCACATTCTTTTTCTTTTATTTCTGTCATGTGTCGCTGAATGTGATATCACTTTCGGGCTTGATTCTGGCAGTAGGTATGATGATAGACAGCGCCATTATTGTAACGGAAAATATTTCGCAGTATCGTGAACGGGGGTATTCTCTGAAACGTTCGTGTGCCGTGGGCACGACGGAAATGATTACACCGATGCTCAGTTCGTCCCTTACAACCATTGCGGTATTTGTGCCTTTGATATTTATGAGTGGCATAGCCGGAGCTATTTTTATGGATCAGGCTTTTTCTATCACGGTGGGATTGATGATATCTTATATTACGGGTATTATGTTGCTGCCCGTATTGTATCTGTTGTTTTATAAGGTCGGTATCCGCAGTAAGGGATTTCTTTCCAGACGTTTTGACAATCTGCTGAAAAATGAGTGGCTGGAAAGCTTTTATGATAAAGGGATTGACTGGGTGTTCTCACATAAAAAGCTTTGTGTGGCCGGCACGCTGGCAACCCTTCCACTGTGTGTGTTTCTTTTTTATGTAATGGAAAAAGAGCGTATGCCGCAGATTGACCAGAATGAACTGGTGGCAAGGATAGAGTGGAATGAGAATATCCATGTGGACGAGAACAACCGCCGGGTGGATGATTTAATGAAACAGGTGGACGACCGGGTAACGGAGCATGCTGCTTATGTGGGTATGCAGGATTATATATTGAACGGGGGCAGTGAACTTTCGTCTACCGAAGCGGAACTTTATTTCAAGACGGAAAAGCCATCCGGAATCTATTCATTGCAGGAATTATTAGAGAAGGAGATAAGAGAGAAATATCCGTTGGCTGTGGTTACTTTCTCACCTCCCGAAACAATCTTTGAAAAATTGTTTGTGACAGGAGAAGCGGATGTGGTAGCGGAACTCCATACGGCGAATAAGTCGCAGGCACCGGATGCGGAGCATTTGCAGCGGTTGGAAAAGGAAATTACGCGGGTGGCGGGTAATGTTCCGACGGGCATCGCTTTCCGGAATCAGATGAATCTGATAATCAATAAAGAAAAACTGTTGTTGTATAACGTATCATATGATGAATTGACGCGGGTGCTCCGCACGGCTTTCAAAGAAAACAAGGTTTCCGTTTTACGCTCTTATCAGCAATATCTGCCTATCAGTATTGCCGGAGAGGAAAAGAGTGTAAATAGTGTATTAAGTGAAACTTTGGTGCGGACGATGGCGGATGGTAACGGAGAGGTGAATCATATTCCTTTGAATAATCTGGTGACGGTAGTGCCCGCCGAAGATTTGAAGAGTATTACGGCGGGAAAGAACGGAGAATATATTCCTTTAAGTTTTTATGATGTGAAGGATGCACCGGAACTGATGCGGAATGTAAAAGAGGTGGTTAGTGAGGAAAAGGAATGGGAAGTGGATTTCTCGGGTAGTTTCTTTTCGAATGAAAAAATGATGGGGGAATTGACTGTGATTCTTTTTGTTTCTTTGTTGCTGATGTATTTTATCCTTTGCGCGCAATTCGAGAGTTTCCTGCAACCGCTGATTGTCTTGATGGAAATTCCTATTGATACGGCTTTTGCTTTGCTGGCATTATGGGTTTTCGGTCACACGTTGAATTTGATGTCTGCCATAGGCATTATCGTGACTTGTGGTATTGTGGTGAATGACTCTATTTTAAAAATGGATGCCATCAATGAATTACGGAAAGCGGGGATGCCTTTGGTGGAAGCCATTCATACAGCGGGCAGGCGCAGGTTGAGAGCGATTATCATGACTTCGCTGACAACTGTCTTTGCAATGGTTCCGTTGCTGTTTACCTCGGATATGGGGTCGGAGATGCAGAAGCCTTTGTCTATTGCCATGATTGGCTCTATGGTGGTGGGAACTTTGGTCAGCTTGTTTATCATTCCTTTAATATATTGGTTTATTTATAGAAAACATGACAAAAATGAAGTACATTAGCATATGGATGGTGGGGTGTATGCTGTTGTCTCTCGGAGCAAAGGCGCAGCAGGTGGTGAAGCTGGATTTGCAACGCACGATAGAGATTGCGAATGATAGTTCCTTGTCCGCTTTCAGATATCAGAATCTTTATTTGTCGGGATATTGGGAATATCGTACTTACAAGGCGAATCGTTTGCCAAGTCTTACATTGAATCTGACTCCGGCTAAATATTATCGCTATATCACCCAGCGTTATGATTCGAATGAGGATATGGATGTGTATCGTGAACAACAGATGTTCAGTGCATCAGGCGGATTGAGTATCAAACAGAATCTGGACTGGACGGGCGGTACTTTCTATATTGATTCGGAACTGGACTTTATGCGTAATTTCGGTGACTCAAAGTCTACACAATATTCCAGTATCCCTGTGCGTGTGGGATATCAACAGAGCCTGTTGGGATATAATGCTTTTCGTTGGGACCGGAAAATAGAGCCGCTGAAGTATGAAAAGGTGAAGAAACAATTCATTTATAACACGGAAATGGTTTCAGAAGAAGCAGTGACTTATTTCTTTGCGTTAGCTATGGCGCAGGCGGATTACCGCTTGGCGGAGGAGAATGTGGCGTCCAGTGATACCCTCTATAGCATCGGGCTCCAGCGTCATAAGATAGCAGCCATATCACGTGCCGATTTGCTGACATTGCAACTGGACAAAGTGAATGCGCATAATACGTTGCAGAATGCGCAGATTGCTTTGAAACGCGCTATGTTTTCATTGGCTTCCTTTCTGAATCTGGATAAGAATACCGTGATTGAACTGGATATACCGGGACGTCCCACAGGAAAGATGATTCCGGTAGATGATGCATTGATACGGGCCAAAGAGAATAACCCTACTTTTCTGGAACAACGGCAGAATGTGCTGGAAGCGGAACAGAATGTGGATAAGACAAAAAAAGAATCCCGTTTTAATGCCAGTTTTAATGCCAGTGTGGGTTTTAACCAAGTGGCGGATAAACTGGGAGATGCTTACAGGCATCCTTTGCAACAGGATTTGGTTTCTGTCAGTGTTTCCATTCCCTTGATTGACTGGGGGGTGAGAAAGGGTAAATATAATATGGCGAGAAATAATCTGAATGTGGTGAGGATTGCCGCCCGTCAGGAAGAACTGAGTGTGGAGGAAGAGGTGATTATGACGGTGAATGATTTTAACATTCAGCAGAGTTTGATTGCGAGTGCGGAGGAGGCTTTGGACCTTGCCGTAATGGCATACGAGCAGACACGACAACGTTTTATCATCGGAAAGGCGGATGTGAATAGTCTTACTCTTTCGTTGAACCGCCAGCAGGAAGCGCAGAAAAATTATATTTCGGCTTTGCAGAATTATTGGTTGAACTATTATAAGATACGTAAACTGACACTGCACGATTTTGAGTCCGGTTTTTCTCTGGCAGACAAGTTTGATTTTAATACAGGAATTTATTGATGAGTAACTCGCGTAACTTCTCCTCGTTTACCCTGATTGTGACATTTGTCTGTTTGTCACTGATAGGGGTGGTATTAGTACCGTTGTTGCCGGTTAAGCTGGCGCCTTCGCGTACCTTGCCCGGTCTGACTGTCTCTTTCAGTATGCCCGGCAATTCGTCACGGGTTATTGAGGCGGAGGTTACCAGTAAACTGGAGGCGATGATGGCCAGAGTGAAGGGGATCAGGAAGGTGAATTCTACTTCGGATAACGGAAGCGGCTCAATTTCTTTGGAATTGGACAAGCATGCGAATATTGACGTTACTCGTTTTGAAGTGTCTACCATCATCAGACAGACCTGGCCTCAGCTGCCCGAAGGGGTGAGTTATCCTCAAATCAGTACGAGACGTTCGGATGATAAGGCGTCCAGGCCTTTTATTACTTATACACTGAATGCTCCTGCCAATCCTATTTTGATTCAGCAGTATGCGGAAGAGAATATCAAGCCGGTATTGGGACAGTTGAAGGGAATTTATAAAGTGGAATTGAATGGAGCCACACCTATGGAGTGGCAGTTGGAGTATGACAGTGACCAGCTTTCACGTTTGGGAATCACACTGCAGGCTGTGCAACGGGCCATTAACCGCCATTATGAAAAAGAGTTTCTGGGGATCTGTTCTATTGAGAAAGGTGCGGAGGGTAGAGAGTGGATAAGATTGGTACGTACATCTACTGAAAAAGAAATGGAATTTGAACCGGGAGCCATTCAGCTGCAAGCCGAAGATGGAACGATGGTTACGCTGGATAAACTGATAAAGGTAAAGCATGTGGAAGAACGACCGCAAAGTTATTATCGGATAAACGGTCTGAACTCTGTTTACCTGTATGTCACTGCCGAGGAAACAGCCAACCAATTAAATTTAAGTGGGGAAGTGAAGCACCTTATGGGTGAGTTGCAACAGAAGATGCCTCCGGGATATGAGGTGCATATCAGTTATGATGCTACGGAATATATTCAAAAAGAATTGGATAAGATTTATTTTCGTACCGGACTGACTGTATTGATTCTATTGTTGTTTGTAGCGTTGATAACACGGAATCTGCGTTATCTGTTCCTGATTGTGACCAGTCTGGTGGTTAATATATCTGTTGCCGTCATTCTTTATTATACATTTGGTTTGGAAATGCAGCTTTATTCATTGGCGGGCATTACCATCTCATTGAATTTGGTGATCGATAATACGATAGTGATGACAGACCATATTCTGCATCGCCGCAATCTGAAAGCGTTTGTTTCTGTACTGGCAGCCACGCTGACTACTATCGGGGCATTGGTTATTATTTTCTTTTTGGATGAGAAGATACGTCTGAACTTGCAGGATTTTGCAGCGGTAGTCATTATCAATCTGGCAGTATCTTTGTTTGTTGCCTTATTCTTTGTTCCGTCTATGATTGATAAAATAGGTCTGGAGAAGAAAAAGAAAAGAAAAAGAAGACGTTTTTTGCTCAGACCTACTTTTATGAAACGGTTGACTGTCTATTTTACCCGTTTCTATCAGGGGTTGATTTATTATTTATGCCGCTTCAGGGTTATAGCTTGCCTGTTATTGCTGCTAGGGTTCGGTCTGCCTGTGTTTATGTTGCCCGAGAAGATGGAAGGAGAAGGTAAATGGGTGGAATATTATAATAAGGTATTTGATAATTCTACTTTTAAGGATAAGGTAAAGCCGGTAATCAACAAGGCTTTAGGTGGCAGTCTCCGTCTTTTTGCAGAAAAAGTATACGAGGGAAGTTATTTCAATCGAGATGAAGGTGAAGTGGTGCTTTCCGTTTATGCTACTTTGCCTAATGGCAGTACATTAGAGCAGATGAATGTGCTGATAAAGAGGATGGAAACTTATCTGAGCGATTTTAAGGAAATTAGGCAGTTTCAGACGTATATCTATAATGCGCGTCAGGCTAATATTCAGATTTATTTTACAAAAGAAAATCAGCGGAGCGGATTCCCGTATACTTTGAAAGCTAATATAATCAGTAAGGCACTGACTTTGGGAGGTGGTAGCTGGAGCGTATATGGTTTGCAAGATCAGGGATTCAGTAACGATGTGCGTGAGAGTGCCGGCAGTTTCCGTGTGAAACTGTATGGGTATAATTACGACGAACTTTCTTATTGGACGGAACGGCTGAAGGAGAAGTTGTTATTACACCGCCGTATCAAGGAAGTGACGGTAAATTCGGAGTTTTCTTGGTGGAAAGATGATTATAGTGAGTTTTATCTGGATTTGGACAAGCTGAGGATGGCGAAAGAGAATGTTACAGCCACGCAGCTGTTTACCGCTTTGCGCCCTGTATTCGGACGGGATATTTATTGTGGTAACGTGTTGTTTGATAATCAGACGGAACAACTGAAGCTTTCATCGCTCCAAGGGCAGCAATATGATGTATGGGGCTTGGTTAATATACCGTTTTTCATCAATGGCCGTTCTTATAAACTGGCCGATTTCGCTACAGTTCAGAAAGGACAGTCACCCCAGAAAGTTGCAAAAGAAAACCAACAATATCGTCTTTGCCTGCAATATGAATATATCGGTTCATCCGAACAAGGAAAAAAACTGTTGAAGAAGGACTTGGAGGAATTTAATAAGGTATTACCTATGGGATATACAGCCGAAAATGATCAGGATTATTGGTCATGGAATAAGAAAGATAACAAGCAATATGCATTATTGCTGATTGTGATTGCCATTATTTTCTTTACGACCGCTATTTTGTTTAATTCCTTGAAACAGCCTTTGGCTATTATTTTTGTCATTCCGATATCCTACATTGGCGTATTCCTTACATTCTATCTTTTCGGACTGAATTTTGATCAGGGCGGATTTGCTTCCTTTGTGTTACTGTGCGGCATTACAGTGAATGCCAGTATTTATATTCTAAATGAATATAATGCGATAAGAAAAAGATATTCTCTGTTATTACCGGCACGTGCTTTTACCAAAGCATGGAATTCGAAGATTCTGCCTATTTTTCTGACGGTTGTTTCTACTATTCTGGGGTTTATTCCTTTTATGGTGGGGGATGGAAAAGAGGCTTTCTGGTTTCCTTTGGCGGCAGGTACTATAGGCGGGTTAGTTATGTCTATACTTGGAATATTTTTGTTTCTGCCTATATTCTCATTGAAGAAACAAAAAAGATAATGAAGAATTTACTTTTCTTTCTCGATAGAAGTGTTTACTTTTGTTGTTACAAAAAGCATTAAATAAATATTATCTAATACTCGCTAATCATGTTAACTCAAATTATTAACGGCAAGATTTTTACTCCGCAAGGTTGGTTGGACGAAGGCTCTGTACTGATACGGGATAATAAAATACTGGAAGTGACTAACTGTGACCTGGCACTGATCGGTGCGAAACTGATTGATGCTAAAGGGATGTATATTGTACCCGGATATGTGTGTATGCATGCCCATGGCGGTGGTGGTCATGATTTTAATGAATGTACGGAAGAGGCGTTCCGTGCAGCGATAAAAGCCCATCAGAAGCATGGGGCGACCAGTATTTTCCCAACTTTGTCTTCTTCTCCTTTTTCTGAAATCCGTAAGGCGGTAACTGTGTGCGAAACTTTGATGAACGAGAAGGATAGTCCTGTCTTGGGGTTGCATGTAGAAGGCCCTTATCTGAATCCGAAAAGAGCAGGTGAGCAGTTTGCAGGGAAATTGAAGAATCCTGATAAAGAGGAATATACTTCTTTATTGGAAAGTACTGACTGCATCAAGCGTTGGGATGCTTCACCTGAACTTCCGGGTGCGTTGGAATTTGCCCGCTATTTGAAGTCAAAAGGAGTATTAGTGGCTGTGTCACATACAGAATCAGAATACGAGGGGATAAAAGCTGCGTTTGAAGCCGGGTTTACTCATACTGCCCATTTCTATAACGGCATGCCGGGATTCCATAAATGTCGTGAATATAAATACGAAGGGACAGTGGAAAGTGTTTATCTGACAGACGGAATGACTATCGAATTGATTGCTGACGGTATCCATTTACCTGCTACTATTCTTAGGCTGGCTTATAAATTGAAGGGAGTGGAAAAAACTTGTTTGGTTACAGATGCTTTGGCATATGCCGCTGCTGATGGAATGGAAATAACAGATCCTAATGTAATTATTGAGGATGGTGTGTGCAAAATGGCTGATCATTCTTCATTGGCAGGTAGTATAGCAACCATGGATATATTAGTACGAACAATGGTAAAAGCTGGTATTCCGCTGGCTGACGCCGTACGGATGGCTTCTGAAACTCCGGCACGAATTATGGGAGTGGATGACCGGAAGGGGGCATTGCAGAAAGATATGGATGCCGATGTGTTGATTTTGGATAGAGAACTGAATATCCGGGCGGCTTGGGCTATGGGCAGGCTGGTGGAGGATACGAATACTTTGTTTTAAAATAGAAGATAACGGGAGAATAAAAGTATCCTTATTGTTTGGACAAGATGCCTTGATTGTTTTCCGAAACAGTCAAGGCATCTTTTTTTCAAGTTTAACTCGTCATTATCAAGAGGATTTGCTACATTTGCAACTTGTTGAAATGAGAACCAAATAATAAAAAACGATATGAACGAAGATTTTAGAGAGGATTTGAAGAAAGCCTGTGAAGTGATGCAGAAGGGAGGAGTGATTCTTTATCCTACTGATACTATTTGGGGAATAGGTTGTGATGCAACTAATCCGAAGGCGGTAAAACGAGTTTATGATATAAAGAAGCGTGCTGATAGTAAAGCGATGCTTGTATTGGTGGACAGTACGGTAAAAGTAAATTTTTATGTTAGTGATGTACCTGCGGTAGCTTGGGATTTGATTGAGTTTGCCACAAAACCATTGACTATTATTTATGATGGGGCACGTAATCTGGCAGAGAATTTGCTGGCTGAGGATGGCAGTGTTGGTATTCGTGTTACGGCTGAGGAATTCTCCAAACAACTTTGTTTCCGATTTCGTAAAGCTATTGTGTCGACTTCTGCCAATATCAGCGGTCAGCCTTCACCTGCCAACTTCAGTGAAATCAGTGAAGAAGTAAAACAAGCTGTAGACTATATTGTGGAGTATAGACAAGATGAAGTGGGGCATCCCAAACCATCCAGCATTATCAAACTGGGTAAAGGGGGAGAAGTGAAGATTATTAGAGAGTAAAAAAAGGAATGGACGCAATTATAGATGAAAATAAGAAAAGTTGGTTACAGCGCTTTATCTTATGGCGCGAAAAGAAGATAAGAGAGAAACACTTTATTCTTATATTAAGTTTTCTTGCTGGTATTTTTACGGCATTGGCCGCGTGGTTTTTGAAGTTTCTAGTAGAATGGATCAAGGAATTTCTGACTGAAAATTTTGATTCTACAGGAGTCAACTGGTTGTATTTGGTGTATCCGGTTTTTGGAATCTTTCTTACCGGATTGTTCATTCGTTACATTGTGAAAGATGACATCAGTCATGGGGTGACGAAAATATTATATGCCATATCCCGTCGTCAAAGCCGCATCAAGCGGCATAATACATGGTCGTCTGTGATAGCTAGTGCCATTACTATCGGTTTTGGTGGTTCCGTAGGTGCAGAGGCTCCGATTGTGTTGACCGGATCGGCTATCGGTTCTAATTTGGGAAGTGTATTCAAGATGGAGCATAAAACTCTGATGCTGTTGGTGGGGTGTGGTGCGGCAGGTGCTGTGGCCGGTATTTTTAAGGCTCCTATTGCAGGCTTGGTTTTTACTTTGGAAGTCTTGATGATTGATTTGACGATGGCATCATTGTTGCCTCTTCTTGTTTCCTGTGTCACGGCAGCTACTGTTTCTTATATTCTTACCGGTCCTGATGCCATGTTCAAGTTCCATATGGATGAACCGTTTTTGATGGAGCGCATTCCTTCGGCAATTCTGTTAGGCATTGCGTGCGGATTGGTTTCTTTGTATTTTACGCGGGCTATGAATTCTGTGGAGAATATATTTCGTCGATATAATAATCCGTATATCAAGCTGGCTATAGGCGGTGCAATGCTGAGCATATTGATTTTCTTATTTCCTCCATTATATGGTGAAGGGTATGATACTATTAATTTATTGCTGAATGGCGTAACCAATCATGACTGGAATACAGTAATGAATAACTCTATCTTTTATGGGTTCGATAATTTGTTACTAGTCTATTTGGCCATGATTGTACTTTTCAAAGTCTTTGCTTCCAGTGCAACGAATGGCGGTGGTGGTTGTGGGGGTATTTTTGCTCCCAGTTTGTTCTTGGGGTGTATCACCGGGTTCATCTTCGCTCATTTTTGTAATGAACTGCATATAGGTCCTTATATTCCGGAGAAAAATTTTGCTTTGTTGGGAATGGCGGGATTGATGTCGGGAGTAATGCATGCTCCGCTGACAGGTATTTTTCTGATTGCAGAATTGACTGGTGGGTATGATTTGTTCCTTCCGCTGATGATGGTATCTGTCAGTTCTTATCTTACCATTATGATATTCGAGCCACATAGTATTTATTCTATGCGTTTGGCTAAGAAAGGTGAATTGATAACACATCATAAAGACAAGGCCGTATTGACTTTGATGAATATTGACAGTGTGGTTGAAACTGATTTTGAGAAAGTGCGTCCTGATATGGATTTAGGTGAAATGGTTAAAGTCATTTCGCAGGCTAAACGCAATTTGTTTCCGGTAGTGGATGTCAATGGAGAACTTTTGGGCATTGTGGTATTGGATGATATCCGTAATATTATGTTCCGTCAGGAATTATACCATCGTTTCAAGGTAGAAAAATTTATGATTTCTCCTCCGGCACGGATCAATGTTACTGATTCAATGGAAGAAGTGATGAAGAAGTTTGATGATACAAAGGCCTGGAACCTGCCTGTGATTGATGAAGAGGGAAAATACAAAGGGTTTGTTTCCAAGTCGAAAATATTTAATTCGTACCGGCAGGTATTGGTTGATTTCTCTGAAGATTAAATAATGTAAGTATATGGAAAAGAAAGATTTGCGGATCGTATATATGGGTACTCCCGATTTTGCGGTGGAGAGCCTGAAAAGATTGGTTGAAGGAGGCTACAATGTAGTAGGTGTGATAACTATGCCCGACAAACCGATGGGACGACATGGCAGTGTGCTACAACCTAGTCCGGTGAAAGAATATGCTGTTTCTCAAGGTCTGAGGGTACTTCAGCCGGAGAAATTGAAGGATGAGGCTTTTGTAGAGGAACTCCGGTCTTTACAAGCCGATTTACAAATTGTAGTTGCTTTCCGTATGCTTCCCGAAATAGTATGGAATATGCCGCGTTTGGGCACATTTAACTTGCATGCATCTTTATTACCTCAATATAGAGGAGCTGCTCCTATTAATTGGGCGGTGATAAACGGAGATACGGAAACTGGTATTACGACTTTCTTCTTGAAACATGAGATAGATACCGGTGAGATTATCCAGCAGGTGCGTGTTCCTATTGCTGATACGGATAATGTGGAAATAGTACATGATAAGCTGATGTATTTGGGGGGAGATTTGGTTTTGGAAACCGTGGATGCTATTTTGGATGGAAGTGTGAAACCTGTTCCTCAGGAAAATTTGATCCGGCAGGAAACGGAATTGCGCCCGGCGCCGAAAATATTTAAAGAGACCTGCCGTATAGACTGGAATAAAGGTGTGAAGCAGATTTATGACTTTATTCGTGGGCTATCTCCTTATCCGGCTGCATGGACCGAGCTTTGTGTGGCTGATGGAACACGTCAGGTTTTGAAAATATATGAAACGGAGAAAGTTTTTGTTTCCCATGAGATGAATATAGGCGATATCCGTACGGATATGAAGACTTATTTTCAGGTGGCTGTAAAAGATGGTTTTATTAATGTGCTTATTTTGCAGCTGGCAGGAAAGAAACGTATGAATGTGGCTGATTTTTTGAGAGGCTACAGAACTTCGGATAATAATAAGGTGGAATAAATGATACGTTAGTATGTGTGTTGCTGATGTATTAACGGTATAATCTTAGTACACTATAAGTCGGTATAAATGATAAAGGCTGTATCGAAAGATTTTCGGATACAGCCTTTTCGTTACAATAAGACAGACAAGGAGTTGTTAAGAATCATTTAATTTTTGTGTTGGATATATCTTTCTGTATGAACGGAAAGTTTGTAGATTTACTTTTATTATAACTTACTGTAACGGTTTCTTCGCCATTGTTAATGGTATTCATTTTTATTTTAAATCCTTGTAGCTTACCCTCTTTATATCCGGGAACATCCAATAAAGGGAAGGATACATAACCAGGACTCGGATATTCCTGTCTGTCACCTTCGGCATTGTGGCGTAATTCTACGGCCATATATCCGTTTGCGTCAGGAACGGTTCCTTCTGTGGCTACAAGGCTGATCCGATGTTTGATATTAGAGTTGAAACCTAATATTTGGAACATAAGGGTCAGGTGTGTCTTACCCATAATGGGAGTGATGAGGTTGATTCCATCATGTCCGTAAATATCTTCATCGTTTTCTTTTAGTGTATCCATTGGTTTGGTTAAGATCTTCTGCAAGTAATCTATAGAAATAAAAGGTCCTTTCTTACTTGCATCTCCGGTCGGATTGGCTGCATTTATATAGGTATAAAAAATACGTTGTCCCGGATTATTTGTTTCAAAACGTGTTAATTTATCGGGATTCACTACGTATGCGATTCCATCATTATCGCTTTCTATCACTGCTTCACCGGGTACTTCACTGGGAGTTACTACGGTTGCTAAAGCGGCGTTAAAAGGCATTTCTGCTTGTATGTCGTAGATGTCATCATCATAGTCATTCAGGCAAGACTGAGTAAATGGAATCAGCATTACCATAATTATTACAAGAACTGTCGCTTTATATTTTCTCATATTTTCTGTTTCTAGAATTGTTTCTATCGCTTAAATGCGAAGATAGTAAGTTTACTGCTTGTAAAAATGTTAAATCTGCTTAAGCAAAAATTTTATTCTTCCGGATGCAGTATTTTTGCAGTCTTATCATTTATTCAATAAAGAAGTGTCACAAACAATGAATGAAACAGAATTGGTGGAACGTTGCGGCAAGGGCGATAACCTTGCACGCAAGCAATTGTATGAGCGTTATGCCGGGCAATTGATGGCCATTTGTGTTCGTTATACAGGTGATAGGGAAGTGGCACAGGATGTCTTACATGATGGATTTTTGAATATATTTCGTTCATTCAGTCAATTTACTTATAAAGGAGAGGGGTCATTGAAAGCATGGCTGGCACGTATTATGGTAAATGAAGCACTGGGCTATCTTCGCAAGAAAGCTTCTACCAATCAGGAAGTGATAGTCGAAGAGTTACCCGATGTGATAGATGGAGATGAGGATGATTTTGAGCAAATACCCCAATCTGTTTTAATGCAATTCATTAAAGAACTTCCGGATGGATATAGAACGGTCTTTAATTTATATGTATTAGAAGAAAAGGGACATAAGGAGATTGCTGAAATGCTAGGAATTACAGAACATACTTCATCGTCTCAATTATATAGAGCCAAAACCTTATTAATGAAAAAAATAAATGATTATAGAAAGAGGATATAGGAATGAAAGAAAAAGATAAATGGATAAAAAATTTCCGCACTCGGATGGAAGGCTATTCGGAACCGGCTCCTGCTGATCTTTGGGAACAGTTGGAAAAGGAGCTGGATACGGTTCCGAAAGTAATTCCGATGTGGCGCCGCTGGCAGGCTGCAGCAGCTGTTGCTTTGTTAGTGGTTGTGTCTTCATTGACTGTATGGTTTTGGCAGTCACCTTCAGCAAACTATTTGGAGCAACAATCGGCAGGGTTGAATGTAATGCACGAACCCGATGAGTTGGTGCCGGGATCAATCACTCCTGAGCAACCTATGGCCTTGGTAGTTCCTGCTGCCCGTTCTGAGGAAAAGAAACATGTAAAAGTTGTTCGGTCTGTTACGGCAAAGGCGTTAGCCGCCGAACAGGAGGTTTTGCTAAATAAAGAGGTAGAAGAGATACAGATAGAGGAAAATTATATTGAAGAGCAAAAAGAGGAATCTGTTATAGTGGAACAAAAACAACAGAAACAGGCCGGCAGATCTTCCTATTCGGCTGCCAAAACGAATTACGCTTATGTGGCTCCTCATAGAAAGAAGGACAGAAACTGGTCGATAGGACTTTCTACCGGTAATGGAACCTTTTCATCCTCGACTAGTATGGATGGATATTTGCCTTTGCCTAATGGTGCAAGGAACGCAACAATGAATAGTGCTTATGGAGTGGAAACAAGGGCTGAAATTGATAAGCTGGTTCAGTTCAATAACTTGTCGGAAGGACAGAATGCGCAGTCTGATATAAAATATCGTATGCCTGTTACTTTTGGAGCTTCCCTTCGTTTTGATTTAAGTGATGATTGGGCTGTAGAAACTGGGGTGACTTATACCCAGCTTTCATCCGAAACACGTTCGGGAACTCAAAAAAACAATTATGGCTGGGAAGAGAAACTGCATTATGTGGGTATTCCTTTGAAAGTGAACCGGAATATATGGAGTAACAAGCGGTTTGAAGTGTATGCTTCGGCAGGTGGAGCGGTAGAAAAATGTGTATCTGGAAAGCGAAGCATTATCGGCAGTGTTTCTACATCAAATGCAGGAAAAGATGAACAATTTTCGGGAGGGGAAGAAGATGTCAAAGTGAAACCTTTGCAATGGTCTTTGTCCGCAGCGGCAGGTGCGCAGTTTAAGATTACAGAGAAATTGGGTATTTATGCGGAGCCGGGAGTTGTTTATTACTTTGATGACGGCAGTAATGTAAATACGATTCGCAAAGAACATCCTTTTAATTTTAATATACAGTTGGGTGTGCGGTTTACTTTGCCGAAATAAAATGAATTTTTTCACTGTTCTTATATAAAATATGGTTATCTTTGTTCTGTATAAAAAGAATAAGAACAGTGAACCATGAATAGACCTCTGATATCCCCTTCTTTATTGTCTGCCAATTTTGCTAATCTACAGGCAGACATAGAACAAATAAATCGTAGTGATGCCGACTGGTTGCATATTGATATAATGGATGGTGTGTTTGTACCGAATATTTCTTTTGGTTTTCCTGTATTGAAATATGTAGCCGAGTTGTGTGAAAAACCTTTGGATGTACATTTGATGATTGTTAATCCCGAGAAATTCATTAAAGAAGTGAAAGATTTGGGAACAATGATGATGAATGTGCATTATGAAGCTTGTGTACATTTGCATAGAGTGGTGCAACAAATAAAGGATGCCGGAATGAAAGCGGCTGTCACATTGAATCCGTCTACTCCTGTGGCTATGTTGGTCGATATTATCCGTGACGTGGATATGGTATTGCTGATGAGTGTGAATCCCGGTTTTGGTGGTCAGAAATTTATTGTACATACCCTGGATAAGGTGAGGGAATTACGTGAGTTGATAACGAATACAGGTTCGCAGGCATTGATAGAGGTTGACGGGGGAGTGAACCTGGAAACCGGCAGACAGCTTGTAGAGGTTGGAGCGGACGTGCTGGTGGCAGGAAATGCTGTGTTCAAAGCTCCTGATATGTCAGACATGATACATCGGTTGAAATCTCTTTGAACTTAAAACCAAAGTGCGAAATATAGCGGCTGTAAAGCCTTGTTCCATGTTCCGGTTGACTATACCTCTAGTCGCCGGAATTTTTGTATCCGATCATTTTTTTCAAGGCGCCTTGCCTGTGCTTGTTTCTGGCACGGGAATATTGGGGTGCTTGATTGGCTTGATTGTATTGGTGAAATGGCAAGGCTACCTTTCCCGATGGTTATTTGGAGGCATGGTTTTTATGTTTCTATTTTGTGTAGGGGCATTGTTGCTACAGCAAAAATGGCAACGGGTGGACTATGAATGGTCATCAGGGAAGAATATGTATCAAGGGGTGATAGTGGATGTTCCACAAGAAAAGGCAAAAACATATCTCTGTAAATTGCGGATAGATAAAGAAATGTCTGAGAGGGGGATAGTTCCTGTTAATCGCATGATACTAGTCTATATTATGAAAGATAGTCTTTCTGTAAATTTACGATGTGGAGACCATTTGAACTTTTATACACGTATCTCGACTCCTGAAAGAGAGGTGATTCCGGGAGAATTTGATTATGCGGCTTATCTTTTCAGACAGCAAATTAGCGGAACGGCCGTAATCTTTCCGGGGTATTGGCAATGGACAGGCAAGAAATCGGCATTGACATGGAAACAGCGGACAGGTGTATGGAGAGAGAAAATACTGAACAGTTATCGGAAGTGGGGATTCTCGGGAGATGAATTTGCCGTATTGTCGGCTTTGACTGTTGGCTATAAAGAGGAACTGAGTGAGGATTTACGTGAAACTTATCAAGTGGCGGGAGTGAGCCATATCTTGGCTTTGTCAGGAATGCATATAGCTGTTTTGTGGGGATTATTGTGTTGGATATTGCGTCCGCTGGATAGAAGTTGCCTGCTGCGATGGGTAAAGTGTGGCATTATTGTGTTGTTGTTATGGACATTTGCTTTTTTAGTGGGCTTGCCTCCCTCGGTTATACGGGCGGTGGTAATGTGTATGTTAATGACAGTGGCACGTGCGGCAGGAGAACGGACTTTGTCATTGAATACTTTGGCTATAGCGGCATTCTTTATGCTGCTTTATAATCCTTTTTATCTTTTTGATACCGGGTTCCAGCTATCATTTCTGGCTGTATTTTCAATTTTGTTTATTTATCCTGTCATTTTTCGGTGCTGGCGGGTGCATCACCCTGTACCTCGTTATATTTGGGGGATAGTGGTGGTTTCGCTGGCGGCACAGTTAGGGACAGCTCCTGTGGTTATTTATAAATTCGCTTATTTTCCTGTTTGTTTTTTACCGGCCAATTTGATAGTGGCACCTTTAGTATTTGTTATAATTTATGGATCGGTAGCAAGTTTTGTGTTGTCTCCTTTTACGGTATTGCATATATGGGTGGTAAAAGGATTGAACGGGGTGTTGTGGTTGCTGAATAACAGTATGCAATGGGTGGGGGATTTGCCTATATCACATTCCGGCGATATACATTTGTCTTTGTTTCAGGTTGGTATTCTTTATGTATTATTATTTGTGTTATTATCTTATCTGTTATCTCCTTCACGGAAATTGTTGATTACTGTTTTGTGTGGAATCAATTTTTTTATAGGATTTTCAGGTTGTCTATATTATATGAAAGAGGAGTCTTTTCAGTTAACCCTGGCTCATTCGCAAGTAAAAGTTTGTCCTCAAAAAGATGTTTGGCAACAGGATAGCATTTATCATTATAAAGGTCTGAATATATGTGTTTTGGTTGATAACCGCTGGCGGAGCAGATCGGTTGATTGTTTGTTGGATATTGATTATATGTACTTGTGTAAAGGTTTTAAAGGAAAAATTGCCCCATTACAAAAAATATTTAAAATTAGGAAGGTCATACTGGATGCTTCGCTCGGTGGGTATAGATTGAATTTGTTAAAGGACGAGTGTAGAGGTTTGGGATTGGATTATATTGATATATCTCCGAAAGGTTCTTACCGTATTCTTCTGTGAATAAAGAATTAATTTGTAAATTTGCCATTTCAAAAGAAAAAGATTGAATATGTTATCAAAAGTAATTGCACAGGCTAATATAGACCATGCCGAAAAATGGTTTGAAAGAGCTGATAAAATAGTTATTGTTACCCATGTGTCACCGGATGGTGATGCCATTGGCTCCTCATTAGGATTATGGCATTTTTTAGAATCACAGGAAAAAACGGTGAATGTCATTGTTCCCAATGCTTTTCCGGATTTTTTGAGATGGATGCCGGGAGCCAAGGATATAATCCGGTACGATAAATATACTGAATTTGCCAATAAGCTGCTGAATGAGGCAGATGTGATCTGTTGTCTGGATTTCAATGCTTTGTCTCGTATTGATGCGATGGCGGATGCTGTGGCTCAGTCGCCGGCACGTAAAATGATGATTGACCATCATCTTAATCCGGAAGCCTTTTGTAAAATCATTATTTCTCATCCTGAAATATCTTCTACATCGGAATTGGTTTTCCGGTTGATATGCCGTCTGGGGTATTTTGAGGATATCACCAAAGAAGGTGCTGAATGTATTTATACGGGGATGATGACCGATACAGGTGGCTTTACTTATAATTCTAATGACCGTGAAATTTATTTCATTATTAGTGAACTGCTTTCAAAAGGCATTGATAAGGATGAGATTTATCGTAAAGTTTATAATACATATTCTGAGGGACGTTTACGCCTGATGGGATATGTGCTGTACGACAAGATGCAAGTATTCCCTCAGTTCAATTCGGCATTGATTTGGCTGACAAAAGAGGAACAAAGTAAATTCCAGTATGTAAAAGGAGATACGGAAGGGTTTGTGAATATTCCGCTTTCCATAAAGAATATTATTTTCTCCGTATTCTTGCGTGAGGATACGGAAAAGAATATGATAAAGGTATCTCTGCGTTCTGTAGGTACTTTCCCTTGTAATAAAGTGGCTGCCGAATTTTTTAATGGAGGTGGTCATTTGAATGCATCCGGTGGTGAGTTTTATGGTACAATGGATGAAGCTATCGATCTGTTTAAACAGGCTTTGGTGAAATACGAGGAACTGCTTCTGGCAAAAAAATAGTTATTTTAGTATAATTGCATACAAACAATATAAAAGTTAGGGGCTTATTTATTAATTTTGCCCGAAAATAACAGAACTTAGAATGAAGAAATTAGGTATATTGTTCGCATCTGTGTTTCTTTTAGGGCTGGTCTTCCAGTCTTGCAATAATGGAAAGACCTATGCTGAAATGAAAGAAGAAGAGAGAGAAGCTATCAAACGATTTATTGAACGGGAAGATATCAATGTGATCAGCTTTGAACAGTTTCAGGAACAGGATTCTACAACCAATGTGGATGAAAACCAGTTTGTCCTTTTCTCGGAAACAGGTGTTTATATGCAGATTGTGGCAGAAGGAAATGGTGAGCGTTTGAAAGACGGTCGCTATGAGATTTTGGCCCGGTATGTGGAGGAACAGATTACTTCGGATGGAATAGATTCTTTGTCTTGGAATACAGACTATGGGAATTCTCAAATGGTTTATCCGGATGCTATGATGCTGACAAAAAGTGGAAAATCTTTTTCAGCTACATTCACCTCCGGTATAATGTATACAGTTTGGGGGACACCTTACGTACCTTCAGGATGGTTGATTCCATTCAATTACATAAAGGTCGGCAGAGAGATTTCCGGTCGTTCTAAGGTCAGACTGATTGTACCTCACAGTGAAGGACAATCTGACGCTTCTGCTTCTGTCTATCCTTGTTACTATGAAATAACTTATCAATTAGCACGATGACATTAATTAAATCAATATCCGGAATTCGTGGAACCATTGGAGGACACGTGGGGGAAGGTTTGAACCCGCTGGATATAGTGAAATTTACATCAGCTTATGCAACGCTGATACGTAAAACAACTACAGTAAAGAGCAATAAAATTGTAGTAGGACGTGACGCACGTATCTCCGGCGAAATGGTGAAGAACGTGGTATGCGGTACTTTAATGGGAATGGGATTTGATGTGGTGAATATCGGACTGGCATCTACACCGACTACAGAATTGGCTGTAACCATGGAAGGAGCGTGTGGTGGTATTATTTTGACTGCCAGCCACAATCCCAGACAATGGAACGCTTTAAAGTTGCTGAATGAGCATGGAGAATTTCTGAATAAAGAAGAAGGAAATGAAGTGCTGCGTATAGCAGAAGCGGAAGCGTTTGAATTTGCCGATATCGACCACATCGGAAGTTATCGCGAAGACAATACCTACAATCAGAAACATATAGATAGTGTTTTGGCTTTGAAATTGGTAGACGTGGATGCTATCCGTAAGGCCAATTTCCGTGTAGCTATAGATTGCGTTAATTCAGTTGGCGGTATTATTCTTCCTGAATTGTTGGAACGATTGGGAGTGAAGCATGTAGAAAAGCTCTATTGTGAAGCGACCGGTGATTTTCAGCATAATCCGGAACCCTTGGAAAAGAACCTGGGGGATATTATGGGGTTGATGGCCAAAGGCGGTTGTGACGTGGCTTTTGTTGTAGACCCGGATGTTGACCGTCTGGCTATGATCTGTGAGGATGGAAAAATGTATGGCGAAGAATATACATTGGTGACCGTGGCAGACTATGTATTGAAACATACTCCCGGAAATACCGTTTCTAACTTGAGTTCTACCCGTGCTTTGCGCGATGTAACCCGTAAATATGGTTGCGAATACAATGCTTCGGCTGTAGGGGAAGTGAATGTGGTTACCAAGATGAAAGCGACTCATGCAGTGATTGGAGGTGAAGGAAATGGTGGAGTAATCTATCCTGAAAGCCATTACGGACGTGATGCATTGGTGGGAATTGCTTTATTCCTGAGCCATTTGGCACACGAAGGGAAGAAAGTCAGTGAACTGCGTGCTACTTATCCTCCTTATTTCATTGCCAAGAATCGCATTGATCTGACTCCGGAAACGGATGTGGACGCTATTTTGGCCAAAATAAAGGAACTGTATAAGGATGAAGAGATAAACGACATAGACGGTGTGAAAATCGATTTCCCAGACAAGTGGGTACATTTGCGTAAGAGTAATACTGAACCTATTATCCGTGTTTATTCTGAGGCTGCAACCATGGAAGCGGCAGATGAAATAGGCCAGAAGATAATGGATGTGGTTTATAGCTTGGCGAAATAAATACATTATTAATAGATAAATTAGCCGTATTGAATGAGATTATATTTCGTTTGATACGGCATTGTTTTTTTATCAGATAGAAATAAATACTATGAGAAAAAGCCTTTTATTTGTTTGGGCCTGTATGGGGCTGGTTTGTTTGGTGAGTGCTTGTAAGACATCGGTTAAAAGTAAAGAATGGAAGCTGGTATGGGTGGAGAATTTTGATCAAAAAAACAGTTTTGACGAATCGGTATGGACTAAGATACCTCGCGGAACATCCGATTGGAACAACTATATGTCTTATTATGATTCATGTTATGCTATGCAGGATGGAAATCTGATACTTCGTGGAATAGCCAATCATACTCAAAAAAATGATACGGCTCCTTATCTGACGGGAGGTGTCTATACCAAAGGAAAGAAATTGTTTACAGGGGGAAGAGTGGAGATACGTGCTAAATTGCAAGCCGCTAAGGGGGCATGGCCGGCTATATGGATGCTTCCCGAAAAAGCGGAGTGGCCCAAAGGAGGTGAGATTGATATTATGGAACGGTTGAATCATGATCGTATTGCTTATCAGACTACCCATTCTTACTATACACATGTCTTAGGTATAAAGGATAATCCGCCTCACGGAGGTATTAATAAGATAAATCCTGAGGAATACAATATCTATTCGGTAGATATTTATCCGGATAGCCTGGTGTTTGCTGTCAATCATCGTCATACCTATACTTATCCGCGCATTGATACGGACAAGGAAGGGCAGTTCCCTTTCTATCAACCTTACTATTTATTGATAGATATGCAGTTGGGCGGTTCATGGGTTGGCGCTGTGGACCCGAAAGAATTACCTGTGGAAATGTGGGTGGACTGGGTGAAGTATTACGAGAAACGCTGAATGCTGTTTGTCGGGAAACGGGGGGCTGTTCAATGTTGAACAGCCCCCCGTTATGTTTAATTATAAGGTAAATAGGCCTGGATGTAACATCATCAAAGAAAAATGTTACAGGCGGAGCACGTCTGTTCTGCCTGTAAAGATGCGTGTATCATTGTGATTACAGGAATCATAAAGCTTTGTGTACTTTTGTTTCGTCTGGAATAAGATTCTAAAGATTGGAGCAGGGACAACATTTTGTTTAGCTCATTTTTGTTTTCAATAGGCATAAAGTAATTCCAGCCAATGGATGGAATTACTTTTTATGGAAGATATTTTAATGTAATAACCATGAATACACAAAGTCAAAAAGTTTCGATGGCCGAGAAAATCGGTTACAGCCTGGGGGATTGCTCGGCTAATCTGGTCTTCCAGATGATGATGATTTATCAGACAAAGTTTTATACGGACATATTCGGTCTGGAAGGTGCCATTGCCGGTACGGTGATGTTGGTGGCGCGTATCACGGATGCCTTTGTCGATCCTACAGTGGGGTTATTGAGTGACCGCACCAAGACACGTTTCGGGAAATATCGTCCGTGGGTGCTTTGGACTGCGTTGCCTTTCATGGTTTTCTATGTGTTGGCTTTCTATAATCCGGGCATTGAAGATAAAGGGCTGGTAGCATTGTATGCTACGCTGTCTTATACCTTGCTGATGAGCCTTTATTCTTTTAACAATACGCCGTATGCTTCTTTGGGCGGAGTGATGTCCGGTGATATAAAGGAACGTACCAGTATCACTTCCATTCGTTTTGTGGCGGCTACCATTGCCCAGTTTGTGGTGCAGGGACTTACGCTCCCTTTGGTAAGCAAGTTTTCGGATGGTGGAGACAAAGCGCATGGCTGGTTATGTACCATCTCTTTGTTCGCTTGTATCGGGTTCGTTTTTCTGGTCATTACTTTCTTTTCAACTCGTGAGCGCATAGAGCCGCCTGCCAGTCAAAAGACAGATACGCGTCAGGATATAAAGGATGTGTTTGGAAGCGTTCCTTGGCGGGCTATGTTCATACTTACGCTTTTCATTTTTATTACGCTTGCCATGTGGGGTAGTGCCATGAACTATTATTTTGAGAATTATGTGGATGCCGGAGCATTGTATGCCTTTCTTGACCGTCTGGGACTGGTGGCAATGGAAACGGATGGCAGCGCGGGGTATGCTGTGTTGAATGCTTTCGGGCTGGTAGTCAATTCTTCCGATAAGGCATACGAGGTAGGATTTGGAGTGTTTAATATGTTGGGAGCACTTGTCCAGTTCTTTGGGGTGATTCTTTTGTCCGGCTTTTTGGCAAATCGTTATGGTAAGAAACGCGTTTTTATCGTTTGCCTCTCACTTACGGCCATTTTTACAGCTTTGTTCTATTTCCCGGGAAAAGCGGATGTGGAAACGATGTTTGTACTGAATTTCCTGAAGAGTTTGGCATACGCGCCGACTGTACCTTTGTTGTGGGCGATGATTGCGGATGTAGCCGACTATTCAGAATATAAAAATTACCGTCGCGCCACAGGCTTTGTGTTTGCTGGTGTAGTTTTTGCCTTGAAGGCCGGGCTGGGTATCGGTGGGGCCATCCTGGGGTTTCTGCTTTCAGGATTTGGGTATGTGTCCGGTATCGGGGCAGAGCAAAGCGGTACGGCTATAAGGGGGATTGTACTTTCCTCCAGTCTGATTCCGGCTATGATATTTGGAATGGGAGTAGCTGCCTTATGCTTCTATCCTATTACAAAAAAATACAACGAACAGATGCAGGCGGAACTTGCTGACCGTCGCAGTAAGGCCGGTTATTAATGAAAAAAAACAAGTTATTTACCTTAAAAACTTTGTAATATGAAAATAAGATATGTAACATTATTGGCTGCCATTGCCGGATTAATGGCCGCTTGCGGCAATGACCGGAAGGCCGGTATGCAGCCGGATCCTTCGCTGAAGGAAGCAGCTTCGGGCAAGTTTCTGATGGGGGTAGCGTTGAATGTACGTCAGGCAGCAGGTCAGGATACTTGCGCCTCGAAAGTGGTAAAACGTCATTTTAATTCCATTGTGGCCGAGAATTGCATGAAATGCGAAGTGATTCATCCGGAGGAAGACCATTTTGATTTTACGGAAGCGGACCGGTTGGTTCGTTTTGGCGAGGAGAACGATATGGCTGTTATCGGGCATTGCCTTATCTGGCATTCACAGCTGGCACCTTGGTTCTGTGTGGACGAACAAGGAAAAACAGTAAGTGCCGACATCTTGAAGGAGCGTATAAAAAAACATATCCAGACTATTGTGACGCACTATAAAGGGCGTATAAAGGGCTGGGATGTGTTGAATGAAGCCATTGAATCGGACGGCTCCTGGCGTAAATCTCCTTTTTACGAGATATTAGGCGAAGAGTACATCCCGCTTATTTTTCAGTATGCTCATGAGGTAGATCCGGAAGCCGAACTTTACTATAATGATTATGGCATGGACGGGAAGGCTAAGCGTGACAAAGTAGTCGAATTGGTAAAGATGCTGAAAGACCGTGGACTGCGCATCGACGCGGTAGGTATGCAGGGACACATGGGAATGGATTATCCGTCAGTGTCCGAATTTGAAGCCAGTATACTGGCATTTGCAGCTGCCGGAGTAAAGGTGATGGTAACCGAATGGGATATGAGTGCATTGCCCACGACACGGATGGGAGCCAATATTTCGGACACGGTGTCTTATAAACAATCCCTGAATCCCTATCCCGACGGTTTGCCCGACTCTGTGTCTGTGGCATGGAATAACCGGATGAAGGAATTTTTCGGTCTTTTCCTGAAACATTCGAATATCATTACCCGTGTGACGGCGTGGGGGGTGACGGACGGTGACTCATGGAAGAATAATTTCCCTGTGCCCGGACGTGTGGATTATCCTTTATTGTTCGACCGTGATTGCCGGCCGAAACCTTTTGTGGAAGAACTGATTGGAAAACAGAACATTTAATAACGTAACGATATGGAAAAGAAATTCAGATACTTGGTGCCTGGAGACTATATGGCAGATCCTGCCGTACATGTTTTTGACGGAAAGCTTTACATTTATCCTTCTCATGACCGCGAGAGCGGAGTGGAGGAGAATGACAATGGTGATCATTTTGACATGTGTGACTATCATGTCTTTTCTACAGAAGATGTGATGAACGGAACAGTGACCGATCACGGAGTCGTACTGAAAGTTTCGGATATCCCTTGGGCCGGGCGTCAGTTGTGGGATTGTGATGTGGCTCGTAAAAACGGGAACTATTATATGTATTTTCCATTGAAAGACCGGAACGACATCTTCCGTATCGGCGTGGCGGTGAGCGATTGCCCCGAAGGGCCGTTCATTCCCCAGCCCGATCCCATGCGTGGAAGCTACAGTATAGATCCGGCGGTATTTGATGATGGTAATGGGAACTATTATATGTATTTCGGCGGTTTATGGGGCGGGCAGCTTCAGCGTTATCGCAACAACAAGGCATTGGAGTGTGCGGCTTTTCCGGCTGATGGTGAACCGGCTTTGCCTTCACGTGTGGTGAAACTTTCGGACGATATGCTTCAGTTTGCCGAAGAGCCGCGGCCTTTGGTTATTCTGGATGAACACGGATATCCGTTGACTGCCGGTGACAATGCGCGCCGCTTTTTCGAGGCTTCATGGATGCACAAGTATAACGGGAAATATTATTTTTCTTATTCTACGGGAGACACTCATCTGCTTTGCTATGCCACAGGAGATAATCCGTATGGTCCGTTCACTTATCAAGGGGTTATTTTGCAGCCTGTGGTAGGTTGGACTACTCATCATGCCATTGTAGAATACAAAGGAAAATGGTATCTGTTTCACCACGATTGTGTCCCTTCGGGGGGAACCACTTGGTTGCGCAGCCTGAAGGTGTGCGAATTGGAGTACGATGCGGAAGGGAAAATAAAGACCATAGAATCTGTCTAAAAATAAATCAGTGATACATCATCCGGACAGATTGGACCGGTTGCTTTGCCGGGTATTGTCCAAACAGACCGTTTGCAGAGATTCCGTTCGTCGTCCGGGACTTACAAACGGTCTTTTTATATCCGTGTTCTTCAATTACAGTATCTGGTGGCGTAATTATAATTTGTTGTAATATAGTATGTTATGTATGTATTGTAACGCAAATAAAGATTCATGTAACACGTTTGAAGCAAGATGTAACTCTACGAAAGATGCGTGTATCATGCAGAGAATTTATATTCGGCGACACTTTCTATATTTGCGTCTGAAATCCGTAAAGGAATTGGTCAATTATAATACTAGAAAGACAATGAAACAAAAACAAAAGCTGAAAAGATGGTCGGGCGTGCTGATCGCTTTAGGGGTGTTGGGCTCCTCCTTTACCTCATGTAGTTCGATCAAGAAAGGAAATGATTTGCCAGTTGTAGGAAAGTCTGTCGCTCTTTTCGATTACTTTAATTATAAAGGTGAGGATGATGTCTATATTTCCAATCCGCTTCCGGGAGATGATTATTTTTATAATCCCATTCTGCCGGGATGGTATTCCGATCCCAGCATTTGCACCAATGGCGAAGGCGATTATTTTCTGGCTGTTTCCACCTTTACTTATTATCCGGGTGTGCCTCTTTTCCACAGCAAAGACTTGGTGAACTGGAAGCAGGTAGGGCATATCTTGAATCGTCCTTCTCAATTAGTCAACATGGAGGGGCAACACGTAAACGGAGGAATTTTTGCTCCGGCCATATCCTACAACCCGCATAACAAGACTTATTATATGGTTACTACCAATGTAGGGGCCGGAAACTTCTTTGTGAAGACACAAGATCCTTTTGGCGAATGGTCTGATCCTATTATGTTGCCCGAAGTGACAGGCATTGATCCCTCTTTCTTTTTCGATGAAGATGGGAAGGCCTACCTTGTCAATAATGATGACGCGCCGGACAACAAGCCCGAATACAGTGGACATCGTACCATCCGTGTGCAGGAATTTGATGTGAATGCGGACAAGACGGTGGGGCCGCGCAAGATTCTGGTGAACAAGGGAGCTCGTCCGGAGGACAAGCCCATCTGGATTGAAGGTCCGCACCTTTATAAAATAAACGGGAACTACTTCCTGATGTCTGCCGAGGGTGGAACAGCCGGATGGCATTCGGAAGTAATTTTCCGTGGTGATTCTCCGACGGGCAAATTCATACCGTGGAAGAACAACCCTATTCTGACCCAGCGTCAGCTGGATGCGGAGCGTCCCAATCCGGTGACGTGCGCCGGACATGCCGACTTGGTTCAAACCCGGGAAGGGGATTGGTGGGCAGTCTTTCTGGCTTGCCGTCCCATAAACAACACGTTCGAGAATTTAGGACGTGAGACTTTTATGATGCCCGTCAAGTGGAGTGAGGATGGTTTCCCCTATATGACGCAGGGGGATGATCTGGTGCCAGTCATTGTCCGCCGCGAAGGAGTGAAGCGTGACGAATCTGCCACCTTCGGAAACTTTGAAATGAATGACGGTTTCGACGGACAAACATTGGGTATGGAATGGATGACTTTGCGTGCTCCTGCTACCGGACTTTACTCGCTTTCCCAGACTCCGGGTTATCTCACTTTGAAATGTGATTCAGTCAGTGCTTCCGAAAAGAAGGTGCCGGCTTTTATATGCCGCCGGTTGCAGCATCATAAGTTCGAATGCAGCACGCGTATGTTGTTCTGTCCGCAGAGCAAGGCGGAGCAAGCGGGCATATTGTTGTTCAAGGACGAAAAGCATCAATATTTCCTGGCTGTAGGCAGGGATGACCAAGGTGAATGTATTTCCCTCAGGCAGATAGGCGATGGGGAAAGTAAGATGCTGGCTTCCGTTCGCTTGGACGACGGAGGAGTGCTTACCGACCTGAAGGTGGTTTCGCGCGGAACACATTATGATTTCTACTATGCTCGCCAGGAAGGTGTGTGGAACGTGTTGTGCAGGAACGTGGACGCCGGGTATCTGTCAACGGCCACTGCCGGAGGCTTTACCGGAACAACGATAGGCATGTATGCCACCTTAAAATAAATGACTATTTGATTTTTTGTATAACTTAAATTAATGTATTAATGAAAAATGCTATGAATTTTAGGCCGGTGGGGCTGATGCTTCTGTCCTGTCTCATTCCTCTGTGGGCATTTGCACAGAGCGTGATGGTAAAAGGTGTAGTAAAGGACACAAGTGGTGAAGCCATCATCGGAGCCAGTGTCTTGGAAAAAGGCACTACCAACGGTACGATTACCGATTTTGATGGTAACTTTGCATTGAATGTATCGAAAAACGCCGTGTTGGTGGTGAGTTTTGTCGGTTACAAGAACGAGGAAATCCCGGTAGCGGGAAAGAGTTCTTTAAAGATTACATTGAAGGAAGATTCCAAAGCTTTGGAAGAAGTGGTGGTGATTGGTTACGGTAGCGCCCGCAAGAGTGACGTGACCGGATCTATTGCATCGGTAGGCGGAGAGAAGCTGCGTGAGATGCCTGCCACCAATATTACATACGCTTTGCAGAACCGCGTGGCAGGTGTGGATATGGCTCAGACTTCTTCCGCACCGGGCGCTTCCATGCAGATTCGTATTCGTGGTACCCGTTCGTTGAACGCCAGTAACGACCCGTTGGTAGTATTAGACGGAATCCCCTTTATGGGTAATTTGTCCGATATCAATCCCGGAGATATCAAGAGCATGGATATCTTGAAGGATGCATCCTCTACTGCTATCTACGGTTCGCGCGGTGCCAATGGTGTTATCCTGATCACTACACACAAAGGTGCACAGGGTAGTCCCGCCCGGTTTACTTACAATGGGTATGCAGGTATGAAGAAAGTATTCTCCAAATATCCCATGATGAACGGCAGCAAGTTTGCCGAAATGCGTAAACTGGCAGGCAAGTTCGAGAATTCGGTGGACGAGTCGGACGATGTGGATACTGACTGGCAGGACTTGATGTTCCGAGACGGTTATGTAAACAGCCACGATGTCAGCGTGTCCGGTGGTACCAACGGTGGAGGCTACAGCTTTGGCGCGGCTTACTATAAGGATCAGGGTGTCATTCCTACTCAGAACTATACCCGTTACTCTCTGCGTGGTTCTTTCGATCAGGGTGTGGGAAAATATTTCCGCTTCGGACTGGTGAACAATACCAACTATAACGTCACTAAAGGTTCCAATATCGGACTGTATGGTGTGCTTGCCATGTCTCCTATCGCTAACCCCTATAATGCGGACGGCACATTGAAACGTACCGTGAAATACAACAGTCAGGATGAGTCATTTGTATTGACCAGAGGCGTTGTGGAAGAATTGGAAGACAGTTGGCTGAGCAAGACCGAAGGCTTCGGTACGTACAACAACCTGTTTGCCGAAGTGAAATGCCCGTGGGTGGAAGGTTTGAAATACCGTGTCAACCTGGGTTTGAACTATCGTTCTACTAAAGGTGGATCGTTCACCGGCGAAGGCATCAACAGCACTACGGCCGACACTCCGTCTACCGCTTCGCTGAACCACTCGGAAACAACCAACTGGACTGTGGAGAACCTGCTGACTTACGACCGTACTTTCGGAAAACACCAGCTGAACGTTGTCGGTATGTACTCTGCCGAACAGACTGTCTATACACGTTCGGACGTTGCCGGACGGGATATTCCTGCCGAATATTTCCAATTCTACAACATCGGGCGTGCGGAAGGCACCATTACGGTGAACCCCGACAACTGGAACTATCAGAAGAGCGGTCTGATGTCTTGGATGGGCCGTGTGATGTACACTTACGACAATCGCTATATGTTGATGGCGACTGTACGTGCCGACGCTTCTTCACGTTTGGCAAAGGGACACCAATGGCACACTTATCCCGCCGTATCGGCAGGATGGAACATTCGTCAGGAAGAGTTTATGGACGAGGTGGACTGGATAGATATCCTGAAACTGCGTGTAGGTTACGGACAGACCTCCAACCAGGCTGTTGATCCTTACAAGACCTGGGGACGCTTGGCAACCCGTCCTTATAACTTCGGTCCTACCGGCTATGTCACCGGTTACTATGTATCCGAACTGCCTAATGCCGAATTGGGGTGGGAATATTCTTCTACATGGAACTTCGGTCTGGACTTCACCTTGCTGAGAGGACGCCTGTCCGGTACATTTGAGTATTACATTCAGAAAACCACCGACTTACTGCAAAGCGTAAGCCTTCCTTCCACTTCGGGAGTAAGCAGCTATATGGCTAATGTGGGAAAGACGGAAAACAAAGGTTTTGAATTTACCTTGAACGGAACGATTCTGGACAACCATAACGGATGGACATGGGAGGCAAGCCTCAACCTGTCTGCCAACCGTAACAAACTGACCGAACTGGCTTCGGGCTCCAAAGATGATAAAGCGAACAACTGGTTTGTAGGACATCCCATCGACTGTATCTACGACTATGAAAAAGTAGGCTTATGGAACAGTGATGATCCCGATTTCCAATACTTGGACATTCTGGAGCCGGGTGGCAATGAAGGTATGATCAAAGTGAAATATACCGGTGATCGTGATGCCAGCGGCAAGCCGACTCGCGCCATTGGTCCCGAAGACCGTCAGATTATCAGCTTGGAACCTAAATTCCAAGGAGGTTTCAGCACTCGCGTGGCCTATAAAGGCTTCGACTTGAACGTTATCACCGCCTTCCGTTGCGGAGGCAAGCTGATCAGTACGCTGCACCACAGCAACGGTTACCTGAATATGCTGACCGGTCGTCGCGGACAAGTGGATGTAGACTACTGGACACCGGAGAACAAGGGTGCCAAGTACCCGAAACCGGGTGGTATCCAGAGTGGTGACAATCCGAAATACGGAAGCACATTGGGTTATTTTGACTCTTCTTACTGGAAAGTGCGCAACATCACATTGGGCTACAACTTCGAGAAGCAGGCTTGGCTGACCCGCATGGGCGTACAGAGCCTGCGTGCTTACCTGTCCGTACAGAATCCGTTCATCATCTGTTCTCCTTTCCATAAAGAAACCGGACTGGATCCCGAAACCAACTCTTACGGTAACGAGAATGTAGCTGTGACAGAAGGTATTCAGAAACGATTCCTGACAGTAGGTACTAACTCACCGTCCACCCGTAACTATTTATTCGGTATTAACTTAACATTCTAAATGAAAGCATGACTATGAAACCTATATTTTCAAAAATAAGAGTTTTGGGAACAGCCGCACTGGCTTTGTTCCTGACAGCATCCTGTTCAGACATTCTGGACGAGCAGCCGCGCAGCAGTTATGATCCTACTTTCTTTAAGACAGAAAAGGGGGTGGAAGGCGGTGTGACCTCCATGTATGCACACTTGCGCTATATTTACGGACAAGCTTATTATTATAATTCCTGTCTGACGGGAACCGATGAGGCAACCTGGGGATGGAGTGCCGATGGTAACTTCAAGGATGCCGACCTGTCCGGAGTAGGCAACCTGACTGCCACGACTTGCCGTTCCGACGCCTTGTGGGGAACCGCTTTCTCGAACATCAACACCGCTAACGGAGTGATAGAGAACGGTGCCGAAGTAGGAGTCAATGAATCATTGGTTTCCGAAGCCCGCTTCTTCCGTGCGTTCGATTATTTCCTGTTGGTGCAGACCTTCGGCGGAGTGCCTCTGGACCTAGGTTCCGGCGAACTGAAGTTCAATATCACTCCTTCACGTACCTCCGTGCGCAATACCGTGCCCGAAGTGTACACCAAGGCCATCTTCCCCGACTTGCTGACCGCTATCGAGAACTTGCCCGCTAATCCTCGTGTGACGGGTGGAGTGACCAAGACCGTTGCCCGCCTGTACTTGGCAAAGGCTTATCTGACTTATGCCTGGTGGCTGAAGAATCCGAATAACATTCCTACTTATCCCGAGTGCCAGCGTACGGACCCCGACGGACACGATGCGGCATGGTACTTCCAGCAGGCATACGATGTGGCGGTTACTGCTATCGAGAACCCCGGTCCTTTCGGCTTGCAGGAAAGCTTTTGGATGGTGAATGCCGGACCCAATGACCGTAACATGGAAATCCTGCTCTATGCAGACCATACGCAGGAAGACGAGTATTATAATGGTGGCAGCCTGAGCTACGGTGGCGGTGGTGCTCCCGATAACTTTGCCGGATGGATGATGAACTGGAACTATACCGACGCGCGTTCGGCTGATAATCAGGCTGTCATTAACCGTATTGCCGAGCAATGTTATGGCCGCCCTTGGACCCGTATGGCTCCTCCGTTGGGTGTGTTTACCAAGACGTTTGCCGACAAGGTGAACGACTCCCGTTACGACGGTACTTTTACTACTGTTTATCGCGGCAACTGGTCTACAGCCGGACAGAACTGGGAATCGGTGACCAATGCCAACGGAATGAAAGTGAAAGAACGTGAACCTATATTCTCTTTCGTATTCCAGGATATGGATAAGATAGACTATGCAGGAGAAGGTTCTAAAAGCAATCTGGGAGCAGGTACGTTGCCCGGTCGTGCCGACTGGGTATTGGGACTGGATGCGGTAGGCCGCTATGTATATCCCGGTCTTTGGAAACTCGGCCCGTATCGTACAGACAACGGCTCCGGAGCAGGACAGCCCAATGCGGGAAGTACCCGTCCGTATAACATCGCCAAATTCTCCGAACTTTATCTGGTTGCTGCCGAAGCTGCCGTAGAAGGAGCTGCCACACAAGCCGGCAAGTCTGCCCGTGACCTGGTGAACGTGCTTCGTGCCCGTGCCGGTCGCTGGACTTACAGCAATGCCGAGTACAAGGAAGTGGATCGTGATTTCAGTGCTGAAATGACAGCCGCCACTCCGGCAACCATTGACATCAACTATATTCTGGATGAACGCAGCCGCGAGTTCTATGGCGAAGGTTATCGTTGGTTCGACTTGGTTCGTACTCAGAAATGGAATGAATATGCTGACAGTTACGTGATTTGTGGAGGCAAGGGTGATCACAATCCGCAGACTTACAGCCGTACCATCGAAGCGTTCCATTATCTCCGTCCTATCCCACAAGGACAGTTGGATGGCATGGAAATGACAGAGGAGGAAAAAGACGCTTATCAGAATCCGGGATACAGAGATTGATTTTTTGTTTTTTAAGAGTACCCGCCGTTTCTTTCTGTTTCTGATGGAAGAAGCGGCGGTCTTTTTATAGTATGGACTGCTGGGTAGGTTATCATCTTCCCATAGAATATATGTTTTCAGTTTGATGAGTATGTGGCTTCCTTCTGATAAATTTACTGTTTCACTTAGGTGGGTAAGTTTTATCACTTAAGTGATGAGGATTCTTTACTAAGGTGATGCAATTTCATCACCTTAGTGAAACGATAAATTTATCAAGAGGAATTAGGGTATTCATCAGGCTGGTAAAGGATACTTGTACAGCTTGTTGCTGCTTGTAGTTTGCGATTGGTGGATATGGGGTCTGTCTGTTCCTGTCGGATATGTTTTGAAGTAAGGAAAGAGCTTGGGAAATATTTTTCCATCGGCTGAAAGGACTGATAGCAGACTGAAAGGACTACTGTCAGCCTTATGCATTGTGTAATAGTGAGTTATGCCGGCTGAATGGACTGAAGAAAGGTTCGTGAAATAGGTATATGTAAGAGTGTTTTGTAGGAAAAGTGTATTTGTTCATACCATTGTATCCGCAAAGTTTGCATTCGGCGGAAACTGGGTCTGTACTTGGTGGAAAAGAGAACCGGAAATTATTTTCAGTTCTCTTCCTTATTCTTATCCTGTTTCAAATGTTGTTCCATGTATATGCTGGGAGGCATTCCGTACAGATCCTTGAAAGCGGTCGAGAAATTGTTGGGATTGGTGAATCCGGTCAAATCCGCCACTTCGGCTATGGTGTACCGTTTCTTCGACAACAGTTCTGCCGCTTGTTTCAGTCGGATGTTCCGGATAAAATCCCGTGTGGTCTGGTTGGTCAGTTCTTTCAGTTTACGGTGCAAGTGCACGCGGCTGATGCCTACCTCGGTGGTAATCATCTCCACGGTGAGGTTCGGGTTGCTCAGGTTTTCGTTGATGACCCGCATGATTCGTTCCATCAGTTTGTCATCGGGGGACTGTACTTCTATTGGTTGTACCTTATCTCCTTGGGTCTGTTGTCCGGTATAGGTATTGCGTAGCCGTTCACGACTGCGGATCAGGTTGGCGGCCGTTTTCCTCAATATCTCCATATGGAAAGGTTTGGTCATGTAGGCGTCGGCTCCTGTTTCCAGACCTTCCAGATTGTCTTCCTCCCGTGTCTTGGCGGTGAGCAGTATTACCGGGATGTGGTTCAGGTTCACATTTTGCTTTATTTTGCGGCATAAGGTAAGTCCGTCCATTTCGGGCATCATGACATCACTTATTACCAGGTCCGGGGTTTTATTGAAGATGCTTTCCAGTGCCTCCTTGCCGTTGCAGCTTTCCAGGGTATGGTAATCGCTTGCCAGTTCACGGCAGATATAGCGGCGTATATCTTCATCGTCTTCTACCACCAGTACTTTGTATTTCGTTTTGGTTCGTGTTTTTCCGTTTTCTTCTTCCTCGGTTTCATAAGGAATAGGAAGGACCGGAGCCGGAGTGTGGAAGAGAGGAGCTTTGTCGGCTTCCATTTCTTCTTTGCGCAGATGGGCGCATCCCAGAGGCATACGGATGATAAAGCTGCATCCCGGTTGTCCGTCCGGATTATTTTCTACACGGATGTCTCCGTGATGAAGTTCCACCAGTGAGCGGGTGAGGTGCAGCCCGATACCGGTACCTATGTTTGAGTTGTTTTGGCTATTCCGTATCTGGTAAAAGCGTTCGAATATGTGTTCTGTTTCTTTGGGGGCGATTCCTATTCCGCTGTCGGTCACGGTGATTTCGGCATACTGTTGTAATGGTTTCGGCAGGGTGGAGTCCTTACCGGTGCGTAGCCGTATGTCCACACTGCCTCCTTCGGGGGTGAATTTGAAGGCATTGGACAGGATGTTCAGGATAATTTTGTCGAAGTTCACCGGGTCCACCCACAACTTTAAGTGGTCGGCGCCCTCGTGGTGGAACTGCAAAGTAATTTGTTTTTTGTTCGCTTGTTCTGTAAAGGTTTCACACAAATCATTAATGAATCCGGTCATTTCGGTTTCACGGAAAACGAGTGACATCTGCCCTTTGTCTATCTTGCGTATATCCATCAATTGGTTTACAAGCCGAAGGATTCTTTCGGAATTGCGCCAGATGATGCGGTAGTTCTTTTGCCGTTCGTGGTCTGTATCGTTTGTCATCAGTTTTTGCAAAGGACTGATGATGAGTGACATCGGAGTACGTATCTCGTGGGAGATGTTGATGAAAAACTGTAGCTTGGCTTCGTTTATCTGTTCAGCATGGATATGTTGCATCATTTCCTGCCTTATGCGGTAACGGTGTCTCACTTGCAGGATGATGCCATAGACGGCTGCTACTGCCAATAAGGCATAGATCAGCATGGCCCAGCCCGATGCCCACCATGCCGGTGCGATGTGAATGGTGATTTCATCGGTGTCGGATTCCAGCAGATAATCTTCGGCTTTGATCCGGAAATGATAATCGCCGGGGGGAAGGTCGCTGAATGACACTCGGTTGACTCCTTTGGGAAGCTTGACCCAGGGGGTGTTGTTTATGGTATATAGATACGTGATACGTTCGGAATTATTTAGTTCGCGGGTAGAGAACTCGATGCTGAAAGCGTTGTCGTTATGTGACAAGTGGAAATCCCGGGCCTCAAAGACGGAGGTGTTTATGATTTCTTTTCCGCCCGACAACATTCCTTTCCTTATGGGCTGGTCGTGCAGATAGAAGTCGATGATGCGTACGTTCCATTTTTTTGCGGGATTCGTAATCTCTTGAGGATTGAAATAGGTAATTCCATTTGTACCTCCAAACCAGAGTATGCCGTTGTGGTCGGCAAAAGAGGCGTTTTTGCTGAATTCATTTCCTTGCAGACCGTCGTCTGCATAGAAATTGCTGAACGTGTGGGTATTCAGATTAAAACGTGACATTCCGGCATTGGTGCTTATCCATAAGTTGTCCTGCCCGTCTCCTTTGATGGCATATACGGCGTTACTGGATAGTCCGTGGGCGGTGGTGTAGGTCTTTAGTTGCCGGGTTTGGGGATTCCATTCCGCCAGTCCGTCGGAACTGCCTATCCAGATGTTGCCTTGGGGGTCTTCATAAAGGGAGTGGATGATGTGTCTGGACAGGATTTCTTCAGTCTTGAAGTCGTCGGTGCTCAGGTCTATACATCTTATTCCGTCATACGTTCCTACATAAAGGTGGTTGTCACCGGCATACAGAAGACAGCTTATCCATTTATATTTTTCGGTGGCAGCATTGAATTTAGGATCATATACAGACTGTCCTGTCTTCAAGTCATAATAGAAAAGTCCGGCTCCCATGGTGGCTATCCAGAGTCGTTTGTCCTGGTCTTCAACCAGATCATACACGCGTTGGATACGGTTTCCATGCTTGTCTGTCAGATTCTGCAGATAGCTGCACTGTCCTGTTTTCTTATCCAGTCTGCCTAGTCCGTTGGTATAGGATCCGAACCACAGATTACGTTCAGAGTCTTCATACAAGCCGAAAACGGTGGAAGGAACCGAAAAGGGGCTGTCATGTGGGGCATAATGGACTCTTTGCTTCAGTTCTGTGGTGATACCGTATATGCCGTCGTTGTCAGTACCTATCCATAATATGCCTTCGTGGTCGCGGCAGAGTGAGGTGATACAGTTGGAGCCGATGATATTCTTGTTTATTGATTTGTAGCCTATGTACTTGAAACTGTTGGGCTGTGCGGGAATCATCATAACCCCTTTCTGGTAAATGGCTATCCATAGGTTTCCTGCATTGTCTTTCAGGACGGAGTGTACTTTGGAGGTACCGGAGTCGAGGTAATTATTATCAAAAGGGTAATCCGTGATGAGCTGTTTGGGGATGTTGAAAATCTTGGCGCCTTTCCCGTCCGTGCCCAGACAAAGCTCGTTCTGGCTTATCTGGCAGATGGATTTGATAGGCAGGTTTTGTTTTCCTTTATAAAGGATAGGAATGAACTCTTCTGCCGGTTGGTTATATTTCAGCAATCCTTTGCCTATGGTTGCCAGGTAGATGTCTCCGTAGTTGTCTTCATAGAGGTCCACAATGGTCATTCCCTTCTCTTGTTTCAGAAAGTGCTTGCTTTTATTGTCCGCAGAGAGGCGGTAGATACCATTCTCACCCTGTGTTACCCAAAGATTGTGTTGTCTGTCCTCTATCATGTAGTCTGTCATTTGGGTGGGGATAGGTAAATCCAGTTTGTGTGCAGTCAGTTTCCCCTGTGTGATGGTTATGGTACACAAGTTGTTTCCCGATACCCATATTTCTCCGTTCCTACACTCCAGAATGGACATGATATTGCTGTCAAAAGTCTTTCCGTCTTCCCATTGCGCCTGTGTGCTGAAGCTGTCGGTGGCGGGATCGTATAACTGTATTCCATTATAGGTTCCTACGAACAATCGTCCCTTGCTGTCTTCATACAGGGCGCGTACGTAGTTGTGGCAGAGAGAGTGCTCGTTTTCCGGATCATGCTTGTAGATGACGAATTTGGCTCCGTCGTAGCGGTTCAGTCCGTCTTCGGTGGCGATCCAGATCATACCGTTCCGGTCCTGATATATCTTGTTGATCAGACTGCTGGACAGTTCCCTGTCTGTTGTGAAGAATTTATATGATTGTCCGTGACATAATAAAGACAGGAACATGAATAGTGTAAGAAGCGTATGTTTCATCATAATATAATATCTCAGATTGATTCAGGCGCACAAAAATAATTCAAAAAAATATATATAGCCTAATAAAAAAGAGGTAATTTCTATACTTCCCGCCATAATAGGGTGAGTTTGTAACATGGGAAAAGGACTATGTAACATAGTTCCGCCCGAAAATAAAGCGGATGTCTTTATCTTTGCTCTTGTTGAGCCGTGAAGAACGGAAAATAAAAACAACCTTGTGAATTTAATACCATGAATATGAAACTTGAATGTGATTTATCCGGTATCCGGAAATGTATGATGAGTGGCTTGTCCCTGTTGCTTGCCGGAGTGTTGCAGGCGCAGAATCCGATTGTGAAACTGGCTATAGTTAAAAAATAGAAAGTAGAAAAAGAAATGAAGAAGATCATCATTATTATTACCTGCTTCATTGGTTTGTCGGGGGCGTTTGCACAACAACGGGGAATGTTCCATAATCCGGTGATTGAGGCGGATGTACCTGACCCTTCCATGATAAGGGTGGGAAACTATTACTATCTGGTAAGCACCACTATGCATCTGATGCCGGGTTGTCCGGTGATGCGTTCAAAAGACTTGGTGCATTGGGAAACGATCAGTTATGTGTTTCAACGGCTTACTGACTTGCCCCGTTATGATTTGAAAGAAGGCACGGTATATGGTCGCGGACAATGGGCTTCCAGCCTCCGCTATCATGACGGACGGTTCTATGTATGGTTCTCACCCAATGATGAACCCCATCGTGGTTATATCTATACCGCCGAAGATCCGGCGGGCGAATGGACATTACTTTCCCGTCCGCCTCATCATCATGATGCTTCTTTGTTTTTTGATGACGACGGCAAAGTCTATCTGTTTTATGGCACCGGGCAACTTCGTCAGCTCAAGAGCGACCTGAGCGATGTGGAACCGGGAGGTATAGACCAAAAGATATTCGAGCGGGACGCCGACGAGCAGGGACTTCTGGAAGGAAGTCAGGCATTCAAGCATAACGGCAGATATTATGTGATGATGATTTCCATGGACTGGAGCATTCCCGGACGGTTGCGTCGTGAGGTGTGCTACCGTGCCGACCAGATAACCGGTCCGTATGAGAAAAAGGTGATTTTAGAAACTGAATTTCAAGGATATGGTGGCGTGGGACAAGGCTGTATAGTCGATACTCCTGACGGAAACTGGTATGGCTTTATTTTTCAGGATAGAGGCGGTATAGGGCGTGTACCCACATTGATGCCCTGCCGCTGGGAAGACGGTTGGCCGATACTGGGTGATGCGGACGGACGTGTGCCCGAATGTATGGAGATGCCTGTTTACGGAGAGGAGTGTAAAGGAAGTATCATGGGAAGTGATGGTTTCGACACCGATCAGTTGAGTTTGAACTGGCAGTGGAACCACAATCCGTTGGACGATTGCTGGTCACTGACGGAGCGTCCGGGTTTCCTGCGGTTGAGGACCGGAAAGGTGGTGGACAATCTGTTTCTGGCTCCCAATACCTTGACTCAGCGTATGAGCGGACCGAAGTGCAGCGGTGTGGTTGCTATGGATATCTCGAAGATGAAAGAAGGAGATGTTGCGGGCTTCTGCGCTTTCAATGGGTTGTCCGGGGTACTGGCTGTGGTCATGGAGAACGGGAAAAAGCAGTGGGTGATGTCACATCAGTCTGTCAGTCTTTCGGACCGGGAAAAAAGGGTGACTGCTGTGGAAGTACTGGAGAAGGAACGCATGGATTGTGAGAAAGAGGTGGTCTATCTTCGTATGGAGGGCGATTTTGCAGATAAAAAAGATGAAGCCACTTTTTATTACAGTTATGACAAGAAAACGTGGAAACGAATAGGAGAACCTTGTAAAATGGTTTTTGATTATACCAAATTCTTTATGGGAAGCAAGTTTGCTATTTTTAATTATGCTACTAAAGATTTGGGAGGATATGTGGATATAGATTATTTTGAATACGGTAACTAAAAAGTGAATAGAATGAAACCGAAAAAATGTGTGGGGATATTCTTGTTCTCCACCTTGTGCCTGAATGTAGGAGCTATAGATCATAAAGGGATTACTTTTGACCAGCTGGCTCCCGACCGTTTCACTCTGATGGAAAACGGAGTGGCCAATGAAATATTGGTGGACGAGCAGGAGGATGCTGGTGTGATGATAGCAGTAAGGAATCTTCAGAATGACTTTAAACGGGTAAGTGGCCGGGCTGCCGGGTTATGCTATACTCCCGGCGTAAAGCGCATGATTATGGTAGGTACGTTGAAAAGCCGCTATATCAGAGAATTGGTAAAAGCGAAAAAGATAGATGCTTCGTTGCTGGAGGGCAAGAATGAGAAATACCTGATGACCGTGGTGTCTGCTCCCTTGAACGGAGTGGATGAGGCGCTCGTCATTGCGGGAAGTGACAAACGCGGAACGATTTATGGGATTTATGAGCTTTCGGAGCAGATTGGTGTTTCGCCGTGGTACGACTGGGCGGATGTGCCGGTGATGTCCCGGCAGAATCTTTCGATGACGCGTGGAAGTTATACGGCGGGAGAACCGGCGGTGAAGTATCGGGGTATCTTTTTGAATGACGAGGCTCCTTGCCTGACCGGATGGGTGAAGCACACTTATGGCACGAATTATGGTGATCATCGTTTTTATGCTCGTGTGTTCGAACTGATTTTGCGTCTGCGTGGTAACTTTATGTGGCCTGCCATGTGGGGTTGGAGTTTTTATGCGGATGATCCGGAGAACAGCAAGACCGCTCATGAGATGGGGATTATAATGGGAACCTCACACCATGAACCTATGGCACGCAATCATCAGGAATGGGTGAGAAAGCGCAGCGAATATGGGGCATGGGACTATGCTTCCAACCAGCAAGTGATTGACCGTTTTTTCCGTGAAGGTATGGAGCGTGCCGCCGGTACGGAAGATTTGATTACCATTGGTATGAGAGGTGACGGTGATACTCCGATGGGTGGAAAGGAGGGGGAAGATGACAAATATGTGCCGCGTGATGAGGAAAACATGTGCCTGATGGAGAAGATATTCCGGAACCAGCGTCGTATTATTAAGGAAGTGACGGGAAAAGTGCCGGAGAAACGTCCGCAGGTATGGGCTATTTATAAAGAGGTGCAACGCTTTTATGATATGGGACTCCGTGTGCCTGATGATGTGATTATGTTGCTGAGTGATGACAATTGGGGGGATGTGCGCCGATTGCCGGATGCAAAAGAACGGAAACGTGCCGGTGGCTGGGGGATGTATTATCATGTGGACTATGTGGGGGCCCCCCGTAATTCCAAATGGTTGAATGTAACTCCCGTACAAAATATGTGGGAGCAGCTTCAGTTGACTTACAGTTATGGGGTGGATAAGCTTTGGATATTGAATGTGGGGGATTTGAAGCCGATGGAGTATCCTATCACTCTTTTTATGAATATGGCTTGGAATCCGGAACGCTATGCGGCAGGGGATCTGTTGGAGCATACACGAGTGTTCTGTGCGCAGCAGTTCGGTGAGGAACAGGCGGATGAGGCCATGCGTATTTTGAACCTGTATTGCAAGTACAATGGACGCGTGACTCCCGAGATGCTGGATAAGGATACTTATCACTTGGCTTCGGGGGAATGGAGGCAGGTGGCTGATGAATATGTGAAGCTGGAGGCGGAAGCCTTGCGGCAGTATTTGAAACTGGATACCGCTTACAGAGATGCCTACCGACAACTGATTCTTTTTCCTGTGCAGGCGATGGCCAATCTGTATGAAATGTATTATGCACAAGCCATGAATCACAAATTATACAAGGAGAATAATCCGCAGGCGAATGAGTGGGCCGACAAAGTGGAGCAGGCATTCCGGCGTGATGCGGAATTGTGCAGGGAATACAACGAAGAAATGTCGGGAGGCAAGTGGAATGGGATGATGACGCAGAAACATATAGGCTATACTTCGTGGAATGATGATTTCCCGGCCGACCGTTTACCGGAAGTCTACCGGATAGAACAACCGGAAGGGGCTGTAGGAGGATATTTGTTTACCGGTGACAAAGGGGTGGTTTCTATGGAGGCGGAGCATTATTTTACATCATCCGTTGCACCGAAGACCGCCTGGACAGTCATACCGCACATGGGACGTACGCTGAGCGGAGTGGCTTTGATGCCTTATACACAGTCTGCGGAGGGGGCTTCGCTCTCTTATAAAATGAAAATACCGCAAAAAGTAGATACAGTAAATGTGTATGTCATTGTGAAATCCACACTGCCCTTCCTCAGACGGGAAGGTCATCGCTACACGGTAGGTTTTGAAGGAGCGGAGGAGCAGACTGTCTGTTTCAATGCGGAGTTGAACGAACATCCGGATAATGTATATCGTGTACTGTATCCCACAGTGGCCCGTCGGGTAGTGAAGACCCGGGTGAAGTTGAGCCTGCCCGACTGTGCGGACGGAACCTATACATTGGTTCTAAAACCGGTGGAGCCTGCCATCGTATTTGAAAAGATAGTGGTGGATTATGGCGGTTATGAGGATAGTTATCTGTTTATGAACGAATCTCCTTGCCGGAGAAATAAGCTGAATGAACAATGAAAAATATGAGATTGACAGTTTGTATAGGAATAATGTGCGGATGGTTGGCAGCAGGAATGTTGCATGCAGGTACACGGCCGGACCATGTTCGCCCGGTGGAAGAAGATGGTAGCCGCTTGTGGCTACCGGTGATACGTCCGGTGGAAGGCGCGGAGGTGGAAATTACTTATAAAGGAAAAGTGTCACCCACCATAGCCATTGCCATTGCTGAATTGAAAAACGCTTGGAAGGGAGATCCTGTACTTTTAGAGAAAAAGAAAACAGGGCGTGGGGATGGGTTTGCCATCACTTCTTCAGAACATCAGGTTCGTATTCTTTCATCCACCGAAACTGGATTGCTTTATGGCGCTTATAGTCTGCTGCGTATGCAGGCGGCGGGGCAGCTCACTGTACCTCTGTCGGTTACTGAACAGCCTGCGTATGACTTGCGTATTCTGAATCATTGGGATAATCCGGATGGTACGGTGGAGCGTGGTTACGCTGGTCGTTCTTTGTGGAATTGGGAGGAACTTCCCGGAACTTTGTCGCCACGTTATGAGGCATACGCCCGTGCCAATGCTTCTGTGGGTATTAATGGAACGGTACTAAATAATGTCAATGCCTCACCTCAAGTGCTGACAACTGGTAGTTTGGAGAAAGTGAAAGCATTGGCTGATGTCTTCCGGCCTTATGGCATAAAGGTCTATTTATCGGTTAATTTTGCATCTCCTATCCGGTTGGGCAAGTTGGATACGGCAGATCCGTTGGACAAGGAAGTCATTGGATGGTGGAAACAAAAAGTAAAAGAGATCTATGCGATGATCCCCGACTTTGGCGGTTTTTTGGTGAAGGCCAATTCGGAGGGGCAACCGGGACCATGTGATTTTGGACGTACTCATGCCGAGGGAGCGAATATGCTGGCGGATGCGTTGAAACCCTACGGAGGAATCGTGATGTGGAGGGCGTTTGTCTATAGTCCTACCGACAGTGACCGTGCCAAGCAGGCTTATTTGGAGTTTATGCCTTTGGATGGACAGTTTTGCGAGAATGTAATTGTACAGATAAAGAACGGACCGATTGATTTCCAGCCTCGTGAACCTTATAGTCCTTTGTTCACGGCTATGAAGCAGACTCCCATGATGGTGGAGTTTCAAATTACTCAGGAGTATTTAGGCTTTTCCAATCATCTGGCCTATTTGGCTCCTTTATGGGAGGAGTTCTTTGGCGAGGTACGTCCGGACAGGTTAAAAGCTGCGGCGGGTGTGGCAAACATCGGTATGGATGTGAATTGGTGCGGACACCATTTTGCGCAGGCCAACTGGTATGCTTTCGGGCGTTTGGCATGGAATCCGTTGTTGACTTCAGACAGGATTGCCGATGAGTGGTTGCAGCAGACATTTACTTCCCAGTCGGCATTTGTCTGCCCGGTCAAGGAGATGATGTTGCAGAGCCGGGAGGCGGTGGTAGACTATATGATGCCATTAGGACTGCATCATCAGTTTGCATGGGGCCACCACTATGGTCCCGAACCGTGGTGCAGTGTACGCGGTGCCCGTCCGGATTGGCTACCCTCTTATTATCATAGGGCGGACAAAGAGGGAATCGGTTTCGACCGTAGCAGCAAAGGGAGTAATGCCGTTTCTCAGTATCCTGATTCACTTCGTCTGATTTACAATGACAAGACAACTTGCCCTGAAGTTTATTTGCTTTGGTTCCATCATGTGCCCTGGCAGTATCGGATGAAAAGCGGACGTACGCTTTGGGGGGAGTTGTGCCGTGCATACGATAGAGGTGTACGACAGGTACGTGGTTTTCAGGAAATATGGGACAGTGTGGAACCTTTTGTAGATGCACGCCGGTTCAGGGAAGTGCAGTCGAAATTGAAAATCCAGATGCGTGACGCCGTGTGGTGGAAAGATGCCTGTCTGCTTTATTTCCAGACTTTCTCAGGGATGCCTATTCCGGCTGGCATAGAACGTCCGGTACACGAGTTGGAGGACATGAAACGCTTCCGATTGGAAATCTCGAACTATGAATGTCCTGAGAGTGGGTTTAATAAATAAAATACGGTACTTAGCTTTAGAAGAAACATGAAATATAAGTTAGCTTTAGTGATGTCAGCTTTTTGTGCGTTTTCCGTATGGACCGAAGCAAAGGTGAAATTGCCTGCCATCCTATCGGACGGTATGGTGTTGCAACGTGAGCGGTCCGTTAAAATATGGGGAAATGCCGATAAAGGAGAGAGTGTGACCGTTGTTTTTAAAAAGAAGAAATTCAGTACGGTAGCCGGGGAAGATGGAAAGTGGCTGGTGGAACTGCCTCCCATGAAGGCAGGTGGCCCTTTTGAAATGATCGTGAATGATATTCGGTTGAAAAATATTCTAGTGGGTGATGTCTGGCTTTGTTCCGGACAGTCCAACATGGAATTGACCGTCGGACGGGTGACTGATAAATTTGCCGAGGAAATAGCAAGGGATGAGAATCCGATGATACGGTATGTGAAGATTCCTTTAGGCAATGATTTGCATGGACCTAAAGACGATTTGCCGGGAACGGACTGGATGTCGCTGACTGAAGAAACCGCTCCTTCCTTTTCTGCTTTGGCTTATTTTTTTGCCAAGGAGATGTATAGGGAAACCCAAGTACCTGTGGGCATTGTTAACTCTAGTTGGGGGGGAAGCTCCGTTGAGGCTTGGATGAGTGAGGAGGCCTTGCAGAAGTTTCCGCGTCAGTTGCACGAGCGTGATTTGTTTAATTCGGACGAGTATCGTGAGTTGTGCAACCGTTCGGGACAGATGATGAACCGTTTTTGGGATGCTGCTTTGTACAAAGGAGACCAAGGACTTCATGACGGGATATGCTGGAATCGTCCGGAACTGGATGATACGGACTGGCAGACGGTAGATACGTTTTCCAAAGAATGGGGCAGGAAGAATGGATATCCGGTGAGTGGCTCTCATTGGTTCCGTCAGAAAGTGAATGTATCAGCGGAACAAGCCGGAAAAGATGCTGTCCTGCGTTTGGGATGCATGGTGGATGCCGATTCGGTATTTGTAAACGGTACCTTCGTAGGTAACACTTTCTATCAGTATCCGCCACGTATTTATCGGGTGCCGGCTTCTTTATTGAAACCCGGTGAGAATCTGGTGACTGTCCGGCTGATTAATTACGGAGGCGCCGCCAGCTTTGTACCCGATAAGCCCTATTGTCTGGTATGGAGGACAGATACAGTCCATTTGTCTAGCCGATGGAAATATCAATTAGGTTGTGAGATGCCTGCACGCACTAATAGTGTCTCTTTTCAGAATATTCCTACCGGTATGTATAACTCCATGATTTCTCCTCTACGTAATCTGGTCTTTACCGGTGCGTTGTGGTATCAGGGAGAAACGAATACGGGCCGTCCTAATGAATATGAGGAATTGCTGACTGCCATGATTGCCGATTGGCGTGAGAAACTGGCCGATAAAGAACTGCCTTTCTTCATTGTACAGTTGGCCAATTTCATGCAGACACATCCACACCCGGTAGAAAGTAATTGGGCGGCTTTGCGTGAAGCGCAACGGCGAGTGGCGTTGAAAGTCCCGAATGCAGCTTTGGCGGTGGCGATTGATTTGGGCGAGTGGAACGACATTCATCCATTAAACAAAAAAGAACTGGCAAGACGTATCTCCCTGTTGGTGAAAAGAAGGGTGTATGGTGATAAAAAGAGTGTGCACAGTGGGCCTATGTGTACGGGTATGACTGTCAATCATGAAGGAAAGGCTGTTCTTTCTTTCGAAGCCGGGACTGATAAATTATGGGCGGTAGATGAATTGAAGGGATTTGCGATAGCCGGTGCCGATGGGCATTTTCAGTGGGCGGAAGCAGTTGTCGTTAATGGGAATCAGGTGGCGGTATGGCATAAAGATATCCCTCATCCTGTAACGGTACGTTATGGTTGGGATGATAATCCGGTTCATGCGAATTTGAAAAATAGAACCGGACTACCGGCTTCTCCTTTTCAGATTTCATTGGAAGATAAATAATTTAACAGAGATCCGAAAGTGGCAAAGCTTTCTAATAATCTTCGATGGATTTTAAAGGAATGCTTGTTTCTGTCGGATTTTCTATGGCAAAAATACCTATTCCTCCTTTGATGTTATTGGGAAAGATGACAGGTGTTTCCAACAGGTTGCTACTGTTATGGTCGGCATATGCATTGGCGGCTCGTAAATATTGATATTCAGCCGGGGATATGGCATAATATTGTATGATAGCTTTTCCAGTTATCTTTTTAATTTTATATAGTTTATTGTCTAATAGGAAACTATACCAACTGTCTAAAGTCATGGTATATTGGTTGTTGGTAAAGTAAGCATCATTGAATACATTATAATAGTTGTTTATAGTGGGGATGAAATTAATGATAGGATCAGAGTTGTTGGGAGTGCCAGGTTTTCCGTCCATTAATGCAGTGTCATAATATCCGCTACATTCCCATTGGGTGGAGATAGCAGTGGAGTCTTGTAAAGTTTTGCGGTTAGTAAGGCGGTAAGTATATGTTTGTTTTATGTTGACCCGGTAATATTGGGAATGGTTTGTGGTGGGAGTTTGTAATTTTATTTTCCACTTTGTTGCTTGATATATCCAAAGGCTTTCCGAAGTCTCTGATAGAGAATGATTAGATTCAATGGTGTCCGCTTTGATAATTTCAATGGGCTCATATACTGTTGCTTCTGCATTCGCTTTATATTTTCCGTCTTTGGTTTCTACTTCGATACGTACTTGATCACCGGTTTTAAAACGGCTGTTTATCTGGTAAAAATAATTTTGATAGTCTAACGGTGAATCATTGTTAGGACGATAGGTACATTCCGAAATTGTTTCCGATAATACATTATTGATATAAAGGTGAATAATTCCATTTTTTACTACTTGGGGTTCGTGATAGCCGGATAAAGCTAAAAAGATAGCATTGTTCGTTTTGTTTGCGTTTATCAGAGCGTTGACGATGAGCTTTTGAGATTCATCATTAGGCAATATTTCTATATCATTGGTACAGGCGGCCAATAAATGAACAAATGAAAGGAGTAAAAGTGCTTTTTTCATTATTGCTTAAAATTTATAAGTATATGAGAATGAAGGTAAGAAGGGAAGGAGAGTGACTTTTTGTATCACAGGAATCTTTTTTCCTTCCGATTGCTCATCCGTGTAATAATCTATAAATACATGATTGGGATTCAAAGAGTTATAGGCATTCATAATACTGACGTTCCAAATCCGTTCTCCATGTTTTGTCTTTTTGTGAAAGTTGAATCCTAGATTCAACTGATGACTGGCGGGCAGACGGTAGTTATTTCGAGAAGAGCTATATTCAATGGGAAAAACAACCCCGTTGCCTGTATTTCCCATATGTCCCCATCCATAGCTTCCTTCGGGGAGAATGATGGTTGCTTTCTCTTTGGGCAGGGTGGCAGTATTTCCTGAAGCGTAAATCCAAGAAGCGCTCATGTATACTTTTTTGTTGAGGCGCCTGTTTATCGTGATGTTCACGGAGTGGCGTCTGTCGTATTTATAGGGAAAACGTTTCCCTCCATTTACATTTCCTTTACTGAATATACGGTCGGCTTTAGCCAAAGTATAATTTATCCATCCGGTAGTACGTCCGGTTTTCTTTTCCAGCATGAATTCTATGCCGAAATTGCGTCCTTTGCCCATTTCTACTTTCTCTTCCCAATGAATGGAATTACCGACTAGAGTATTACCATCTTTGTATTCCAATACGTTTTTCGTCATTTTGCTATAGCCTTCTACAGAAAACTCCCATCCTTGAATACCTGTATAGTAACCCCCGATAGAAAATTGGCATGCTTGCATCGGGCGGATCTTCTGTGTGACCGGTACCCATAGATCAGTGGGGAGAGAGAGATTGGATGAAGAAAGTAAATGTACATATTGTGTCATGTGGGTATAGGCCGCCTTGAAAGTAAGGTTGGGACTGGTTTTGAAACTAACGGTAATGCGAGGTTCCAAGGAGGCATAAGTGTGCTTTTGTACTTGGAAGAGTGAGAAATGTGCGCCTATATTTGTTTTCCATTGTTCGTTCCATTTGAAATCATCTTCTACATAAAGGGAAATTTCGTGTGAGTGTGTCGCTTCATTTCCTCCGATGGTGTATGTTTTATCAGGTTGTTCTTGTTCATTCGGAGAGTGCACAAATGTATGTTGGGTTTCGGGGCGGAACGTATGGTAGAGATAGTTTCCTCCGAATTTGATGAAATGGGAGGGGGATGGATGAAAGTCGAAGTCAGATGTTAATCCCCAATCTTCTATACCGGAATAATATTGGCTGTCAAGGTGTTTGTTGGCGGACGTGAAATTGTTTTTTATATTGAATCGGAAACGGTTATAGGATAGGGTGATGTTATGGAACAGACGATTACTGACTATGTGGTTCCAACGTAATGCCCCTAATGTACTTCCCCAAGCCATGACTTGTCTCTCTCTTGTGTCTGTCTCCTTTTCTTCTTCAAAGTAATAAGAAGAAGTATTTGTAAAGCTGGCATGATCTTTGCCATGATAAAAGGAGAAAAACAGGCGGTCACGGTCACTGAATCGATGATTTAGTTTTGTGTTGATATCATATAAGTAGTAACCTCCTTTCGTATCTTTATCCATGAAAGGCTTGATAATTAAATCGGCATAACTGCGTCTGGCAGAAATAATAAATGATGTCCGGTCTTTCCATAGAGGACCCTCAAAGTGCATTCGGGAAGTCAGCAGCCCGATGGTCAGACTGCCGTGATAATTCCTCATATCTCCATCGTTAGTGCGTACATCAATGACGGAGGACAGTCTTCCTCCGTAACGGGCAGGAAAACTGCTTTTATACAAATCGACTTTCTTGACCGATTCTGGGGTAAAGATGGAGAGAATACCTAGTGTATGGTCCACATTATATAAGGGTACACCGTCTAGCAGATAAAGATTCTGATCGGGACTTCCTCCACGTACATACAGGCCACTGGTACCGGTTATACCTCCTTGTATACCGGGCAGAAGCTGGATTGATTTTAATACATCTGCCTCACTCAGTAAAGCAGGGGTATTTTTAATATGTGTCAAAGGTATATTGTTTGCTCCCATACGGCTACTTTGAAAGCCTGTTTCCATTTTATCAGAAAGGACAACGATTTCTTCCAATGTATTATCGTTTTTAAGTTGGACAGTCAGCAGCGTATCTTTACATAAATACAATGCTATTTGTTTTGAACCGTAACCTATATAGGAAAAATTCAGTTCAGTGTTTCCTTCGGGCAGTGTGATACTGAAGAATCCGAATGGATTTGTGATTGTTCCTTGTTTATTTTGCTGGTCATAGATATTGGCACCTATCAGTGTTTCTTTCGATATTTCGTCCAATACATAACCGTTTAGTGTAAAATGTTGTTTTATAGGAAGTGACGTTGTTTTTTTCAATATGATATGGTGTTTGGTAATCTCGAAACTGATGTCTTGTTTAATGAAAGCTGTTTGTAGAATAGTTGTTAATGGGGTTTCTTTCAGATCGAGAGTTATGGGATGTTTGAGTACAACTTCTTCGCCATAAATAAAAGAATACTCTGACAGTTGTTCTATTTTAGCTGTAAACTCCTTTAAACTAGCCTGTTTCAGATAAATATTAAAAGGCATATCCGGAGTTTGTGCTGATATGAATGAATGGGAAAAGACTAGTAACAGCATTAAGTAAAAAAAAGTGATACTGTGTTTCTTATAAAGTGAAGAAATCATTTGTTTTTTAGTTTTCTTGCTTTAGTTCAATAAGATTGGATTGGGGCATGTGATAAGTAAAACCTACGATGGGAGCCAACATTTCTAGAATTTCTTCCAACGTTTCGTTTTGCTTGAAACGTGCATTTAATTTATAATTACGTAACTGTTCGCTTTTTATCTGTATGGTGACATTAAAATGATGGGATAGTTGACGAGCGATTTCTCCCATAGATATGTCATTAAAAGAAAGAATACCTTCACGCCAACTTATTTCGTTCTGTGCATTTGCATTAATGTGCATAGACAATATTCCAGTCGATTTACGATAAATGGCTGTTTCATTGGGCTTTAATATCATTTGTTTACCGTTGGCATTGTTACTGACGGATACACTACCTTCCAGCAGGGTTGTTTCTACTAAAGAATCGGCGGCATAGGCATTGACATTAAAATGCGTGCCTAATACCCTGATGGTAACTCCGTTTGCTTTGACACGAAATGGTTTTTTAGGATTTTTACTGACTTCAAAATAAGCTTCTCCATTCAGCTTTCCGATTCGTTCCTTGTTGAAAGTTTCCGGATAGCTCAATTGGGAATGTCGGTTTAGGGTTACTTTAGAGCCATCCGGTAATTGGATGCATTGAGTTTGTATATTGGTGGAAACAATCAGTGTACGTACCGGACGTTGGTAAAAATAAAACATCCAACCGAAACCTATAAGCAGGACGAAACCGGCAGCCACAGCAACTGTATACCGAATGGAAAGTATTTTGTGCTTGCGGTATGCCGGTTGAAGACGTTGTTGCAATATATTATAACTTTTCTCCGCCGAGAATTTTCCCTGCGGTGAATGAGTGGAAGAAGATAATAATTCCAACCATTCGTCCAGTTCTTTGTCTGATTTCGGTGAATTCATGTTATTTTATTTGCTGGACAAAGATACTACTTCTTTTGCAGACGGATAGAAATTTCAGAAATTTTTGCGTCTTTTCCGTCAGGAGTACAGATCAACCGTATGATACGTTGTACGCTTTTTATTTGTTTAGGATAAAGAATGATATCTATTTTTACTGATTTCTTTCCTTTCAAGATGACCGGATGGGCATTTTGAATGTGGAAGCTATTGTTATTTGTAGAACTGCTAATGGTCAGTTTACGGTCTGTGTCTTGTTTTTCGGCAGCTATTATTTTTAAAGTAAGGGTTTCTTCCTCGTTCTTTGTATCATAGGTGTGTGATATGAATTGTTTTTCAAAGCCTATATACTCTTTGGGATAGTTGTCGTTGTTACTACATGCACTTATAAGCAGGGCATAAAAAAATGGTAATACTAAACGTGTATTTGTTCTCATGTCTTTTTAGTTTATTAGTTTCTATTGATAAAGACAGGAGAATCTGGAAAACTCCCTATCGTCTATTTCTAAAATAATTGTTAATTTTTTCTTTGAGTCGGGTTACAGCTTTTTGTAACTGGGCATCTACTGTTTTAGGGCTTATATTAAGTTCTTCGGCAACGGAAGCATAACTTTGTTTTTCTTCGCGGACTTTAATAAAGATTGTTCGGCAACGTTCAGGTAATTCATTCAGTGAGTTCTCATAAATGTTAAATAACTCTTCATTCATCATTTGTTCTTCAGGAGAAAGGTTGGAAGAAGATATTTCCGGCATATTTTCCAGAGGCGAGGCTTCCCTCCTTTGTTCTTTTTCCAAATAGTTCAGAGCGGCATTTCTTATTAATATATAGCTGTACTTATTAAAATCATCGGGAATAAGCTGACTTTTTCGATGATTCCAAAGCGTGGTAAAAACATCTAAAATTACTTCTTGAGCCCATTCATCCCGTTGAAGGTAATAAAAGGCGATACGAAAGAAACGGTCATAATACATATCGTATAAAGACCGGAAAGCCTGTTGGGAATCATGCTTCTGTATTTCTTTGAGTAGTTCAGTTGCCTCCATTGCCGTGTTGGGCATGTTTGTTAATGTTATAATCGGATGCAAAGCTACTAAAATGTAAATAGATGTGCTATTCATTTTAGAACTTTTAGTTTTGATTTATTGTATGAGAGGAACTGAAGCCTTCTTCTTAGTATCTGTCTTGGCAATTTTCTTCTTTCAATTTGTATTTTACTTGGTTGGCAATACTGAATATACCTATTCCTCCTTTTATATTATTGGGAATAAGGGGAACTGCATAAATAAAATTTTCGGCATCAAAATCTAATGCAGAGGACATGGCATACAAATATCTATGTTCGCTTTCTGAAATACTGTAAAACCGGATACTGATATATCGCTCTGCTTTCTGAGAATCTATATGTATATAGTTGATGTCTTCTTTTAAATCTATCGTCATGTTATATTCCCTGTTTTTAAAATAACAGCTTTTAAAAAGGCCAAAATAATTGTTCCATTTCTGAATAAGCTCGAATCCTTCATCTATAGCATGTCCGGGTTTGCCGTCTGTCAAGGCGGTGTCATAAATATAATTATAGTTATAAGTCGTGTCAATACTGAGAGTGTCCCTGCCGTCATGCCATTTATGAGAATAAAAAATCTGTTTTATTTCAAGACGATAGTATGTATTCTCTGCCTCTATATCGGGTTGTTTTAATTGAATGTTAAGCCGAAGATAATTGTCATATACAGGCTTGCCTCCTACCCAGCTGTTATAATCTCTTAAACTTATATAGGTTGTATCTACATTTATAATCTGTAAGGGTGCACTGATGCGTGTTTCCGCTTTTGCTTTATATTTACCATTTTCTGAAGAAGCCTCTATTTTCACTTTATCTCCTGTTCGGAATATGCTTTTTACTGGGTAGTAATCATCTTCCGCAGTGATTGTTTCTGACAGTTTTCCGTTGATATACAGGTGTATGATACCATCGGTGACAGGAGTGGTAGCTGTCCATCCTGTGTAATGCAGATAAATCCGGTTATCGTTATTTTCAGTTTGCATCATGGCATTTACGATCAGTTTTTTAGGTTCATCATCGGGTAAATAACCAATGGTATTGGTACATGCGCTTAAAATAACAAATACACAAAGAAATAAAAAGTATTTTTTCATTGGATTTTAAAATTTATAAGTGTATGAAAATGAAGGAATACATGGCAAGATTGTCATTTTTTTCAATATAGGCTTTCCTGTTTGTGCTTCCCTGCTGATATAGACAAAGTTGGGGTTCATGGCATTGTAGGCATTTAGGATACTGATATTCCATATCCGTTCTCCGTGCCGGGTCTGTTTATGGAAGTTGAATCCTATATTCAATTGGTGGCTTGCAGGCAATCTGTAGTTATTTCGTGAACTAGAATGATCCATATCTCCTTTGTTCAAATTATCCATAATCCAGGAAGGTGGTACATTGGTAGGTGGTAGTTCTATATGTGTCTTCTCTGTAGGAAGTGTTGCCATGCAACCTGATGCATAAGTCCATGACATATTGAAGTCGATCCGTCGTGTCAATTGATAATTTAGAGTGAGATTCAAGGTATGTCGGCGGTCATATTGGTAAGGGAAACGTTTACCATTATTGATCCCGTCCGTACTGAATTGCCGGTCGGATTTGGATAGGGTGTAATTAATCCATCCAGTAAGGAGCCCTGCAGTTTTTTGTGCCATAAACTCCACTCCGAATGAACGTCCTTTGCCCATTTCTACTTTGTCTTCCCAGTTATGGGAAGAACCTAGAAAACTTTCTCCGTCTTTATATTCTAATACATTATACATATCTTTATAGTATCCTTCTATGGAAAATTCCCAATTCTTGATACCGGTATAGTATACTCCTACAGCATATTGAAAAGATTTCATGGGGCGGATGTGGCGTGTGACGGGCACCCAAAGGTCGGAAGGCATGGCCAGTGATGCAGTAGATAATAATTGGGTACACTGGCTCATCTGTGAAAAAGAACTTTTTAAGATGATATTTGAGGTCGCTTGGAAACTTATGGAAAGACGGGGTTGCAAAGAAAGATAAGTCTGTTTTTGTACATTAAAAAATGAAAAGTGCAATCCGGCATTTATTTTCCAATGTTCGTTCAGAATAAGATCATCTTCGGCATACAAGGAAAAGTCATGAGCATGGATATGAGAATTGTTCAAACTATAATTGTCGTTAGTTTGTGGATATCCATTGTCGGAATTGTGTTGATTTACGGTCTGCACTTCCGGAGCGAACTGATGATATATGTATTTCGCTCCAAATTTGATGTTGTGTGCCGGTAACGGATGATAATCAAAATCCGTACTAATGCTAAGATCACTGATGCCGGAGTGAAACAGATTGTGGGAACCATTGATGATTGTGGAACCATCAGGTTGTTGTATGCTGGAAGTTTCCTCTTGTCTGATATCAAAAACATAACGATTGTATGCCAGCGTAGTATTACTGAATAGTTGGGGTGTGAAAACATGATTCCAGCGTGTGTTCAGTAATATGTTTCCCCAATTGTGAGTTTGCTTGAACTTATCTTCATCTTTGTATTTATAGTAGACGTGGTCTTTTCCTTTATAGAAAGAGATGAAAAGGCGATCTTGTTCACTAAAGCGATGATTTAGCTTGGCGTTGATGTCATACAAACTATAACCGCCCCGTTCGTCCTTTGGCATAACTAGTGGGAGGAAACAGTCAATATAACTGCGTCGTGCTGAGATAATGAAGGAAGTATGATCTTTCCATATAGGTCCTTCAAATTGCAGATGTGAAGTGAGAAGACCGATAGTCAAGCTTCCATGATAGTGCTGCATGTTTCCGTCATTGGTACGGACATCGACAATAGATGAAAGACGTCCGCCGAATCGTGCCGGAAAGCTACTTTTGTATAAATCGACTTTTTTCACGGCTTCCGGAGTGAAGACCGATAACAGGCCCAGTGTATGATCTACATTATATAAAGGTACACCGTCTAATAAATAAAGATTTTGGTCCGGACCTCCTCCGCGTACATATAACCCACTGGTTCCGTTCATTCCGTTTTGTACACCGGGCAGTAGTTGGATGGATTTTAATACGTCTGCCTCACTCATCAATGCCGGTGTGTTTTTTATGTGGGGAATAGGAATACTGCTTGCTCCCATACGACTGCTTTGAATACCCGTTTCGGGTTTGTCGGACAAGATAATGACCTCGTTCAGTTGGTTGTCATTGCGGAGTTGGATGGTCAGCATAGTATCTTTCCATAGGTGCAAAGACACTTGTTTTACTGCATAGCCTATATATGAAAAGTTTAGTTTAGTGCCTCCCTCAGGCAATGTGATGCTAAAGTATCCGAAAGGATTGGTAGTAGTACCCACTCCGTTTTTCTGATCATAAATATTGGCACCTATCAATGTTTCTTTCGATATACTGTCCAATACATACCCGTTCAGGGTAAAAGATTTCTTGCTGGATTGTAGAGCGTATTTTTTTAATATAATGTGATTTTTGTTTATTTTGAAACTGATATTCTGTCCAGCAAAAGCTTTCTGTAAAATCAGGCTTAATGGAGCTTTTCTTAGACTGAGGGTTATAGGATGTTTAAGGATGATTTCCTCTCCATAAATAAAAGAGTAGCCGGAGGCTTTTTCTATTTCAAATATGAATTCTTTCAGATTCGCTTTTTTTAAGTGAATGCTGAAAGAAAGATCTGCTTTTTGGGCCTGTATGAATGTAGTGGAAATCATTAGTAACAGTATCAAGAAAATTCCCTTGATACTGTATTGATTGCAAGTTGAAGAAATCATTTAGTTTTTAGTTTTCTTTTATTATTCAATAATTTATATGCCTTTATTCAGAGTCTGTTATCCTCTTTGTAATATTTGGAGAAAGAGTTTCCAAAATTTGATTTGTGTTATGGTTGCATTCGGAACTCTTTTGTTCCGTTTTCCTGTGTTCTTCAGAATCGTTTTCGCTATTGTAAGCATAAGCTTCCATTAATGCGTAGAAGAATGGAAGAACTATGCGCGTACTTGTTTTCATATCTTTTTAGTTTATTGGTTTATATAAGTAAAGACAGGGAAACTTGAAAATCTCCCTATCGTATTTTATAAAATTATTCATTTATTTTTGGGGGATGCTTTTAAAATAGCATATGTGAATATTCGCTGAAGTATTAGTTACTCCACCCAAAGCATGTCGCTCATGATCCCGTCTGATATAAAAACGCCTTTACGGGTCAGTTTCAGCGTATCGTTTTTTATTTCCAGTGTTCCTTGTTGTAAATGTGGAGTGGCCATACGTAGGCAGTATTTGTACAGTTCTTCTCCGTATTGTTTCCCGAGTTTGGGCAGTGGCATTCCCCATTGTGTACGTATGTGGGTAATGACAAAATCATTGTAACGGGTATATAGGTCAAGTTCTTCTACTTCGAATGTGGGATTTCCGCTTGAGATCCCCTCTATATATTTATCTAGTGAAGCTACATTCCATTGGCGTGAAATGCCATTATAGGAATGTGCGGAAGGACCGCAACCTAAATATTGCTTTTCTGTCCAGTAACTGGAATTGTGCCGGGAATGAAGACCTGGCAAACAGAAATTGGATATTTCATAATGCTCGTATCCGGCAGTAGTGAGCTCGTCGATTAGTGTACCGAACAGGGAAACGCTTAAGTCCTCGTCTGCTTCTTCTACTTTATGTTGTTCGCGGAGTTTCCACAGGGGAGTTCCTTCCTCATAAATAAGATGATAAGCGGAAATATGTTCCGGGTGTAAGGAAAGGGCTTGTTTTAAATCTTTTTTCCATGAGGTGAGCGTTTCGCCGGGCAGCCCATACATCAGGTCAATACTGATATTTTGGAAACCTGCCGTGCGGCAGCCTTGGAAGGCACGAATGGCTTGGTCGGCGGTATGTCGTCGTTGGAGTTGTTTTAAAGTCGTTTCCTGGAAAGTTTGAATTCCCATACTTATCCGGTTGAAAGGAAAGGTGCGTAGCATAGAGATATACTCCGATGTTAAGTCATCGGGATTAGCTTCTAAAGTAATTTCGGCATTGGGGGTTACTTTATACACCTTATAAATATGGGAGAAAATAGCTTCGAAATCCTCTTTAGCCAATTGTGAGGGAGTACCGCCACCTAGATAAATCGTTTCTATGGGTTCTCCTTTCAGATAGTTTTTCCGGTCAGTTAGTTCGTGGCACAATGCACGGATGTATGCTGTTTTCTGTTCTTTACGAGTAGTAGAGAAAAAATCACAGTAAATGCAACGCTTTTTGCAGAAGGGTATATGTAGGTAGATGCCTGCCATGATAACTTATTTTGTGGCAAAGTTAGCAAAAATCTCTGGAATAACCTCGAAAAACGGGAGAAATGACGCTAAACGACTTAATATCAGAGTTGTTACGGTGTCAAATGATGACAAGCCGAAAAAGCGGAAAACGCAAAGAAAAGCGGATTTAAGAAGAAGAATGGTTTGCAAATCATTACCCGTGAAAGAGTAAGATTTAACATATGGGAGATGCTATTGCACCGTTTGTCACCGATTTGCATATCAAGGTCTAACTCGTTGATATTTAACTTTGCAAACAAAAAAAACGAGTATGGCAAGAAGTACATTCAAAGTGCTGTTCTACGTGAACGGCAGCAAGGAGAAAGACGGTATTGTCCCCATCATGGGACGAGTGACAATCAACGGTACTGTGGCACAGTTCAGCTGCAAGCAGACCATCCCGAAAACCCTTTGGGATGCGAAAGGCAACCGAGCCAAAGGCAAGAGTGCCGAAGCACGGAACGTCAATCTGGCATTGGACAACATCAAGGCGCAAATCATCAAGCACTATCAGCGCATATCCGACCGAGAGGCATACGTAACGGCTGAAATGGTGCGCAATGCCTACCAAGGGGTAGGAAGCGAGTATGAGACACTGATAAAGGCTTTTGACAAGGATTGCGCCAACTTCCTGAAACGTGTCGGTAAAGACCGCAGCATCGGCACGTACAAGGTCATGGTAAGGGCAAGGAACTATGTCGCAGCCTTTATCAAGTCATTCTACAGACGGACGGACATGTCCATGCTGGAACTTACACCCGACTTCATCAAGGAGTTTGCGGCTTATCTTACGGCTGAACGGGGACTGAAAAACGCCACCATCTGGCTGAACTGCATGTGGCTGAAAGGGGTGGTCATGCGTGCGCACTATAACGGACTGATACCGAGAAATCCGTTTGCGCAGTTCCATATCAGCCCGAATGTTAAGGAACGGGAGTATCTGACAGAGGACGAAATCAAAAGAATCATGGCGCACGAGTTTGACAACCCCACCCTCGTATTGGTGCGGGATCTGTTTATTTTCGCCTGTTTCACCGCCTTGTCTTTCGTGGATATGAAAGAACTCACAACGGATGAAATAGTGGAGGTGAATGGTGAGAAATGGATATTGTCGAAACGGCACAAGACAAATGTCCCGTTCCAAGTGAAGCTGCTGGATATTCCCTTGCAGATAATCGAACGGTACAAGTATCTGTCGGAAGACAAGCTGGTTTTCGGGAAAATCAACTATTGGACGATGTGCAAACAGCTGAAAAAGGTAATGGCGGAATGCGGAATAGAGAAGCAAATCTCCTACCATTGCGCTCGTCATACGTTTGGAACACTGGCTCTTAGCAAGGGGATGCCCATTGAAAGCGTGAGCCGTGTTCTGGGACACACGAACATTGTCACGACTCAAATCTATGCGAAGATAACCACGCAGAAACTTGACAATGACCTGACGATGTTCGGCAACAAGCTGAACGCATCGTTCGGAAGTGTAACCCCATAACCAAGCATAGCCATGAAACGAAGCATCATAACAACAGACGGTAACGGCAACATCATCATGCCGACCGACATTAGCGCAACCGCCATGAGCGAATGGGAACTTTGCGACCTGTTCGGAGTAACCGCCCCGACATTCCGTGCAGGGCTGAAGGCTCTTTGCAAGAGCGGAGTTTTAAGGGAATACGGGATAAGGCGAAGCATACGGGTATCCGATAATTGCTGTATGGAGGTTTACAACCTTGAAGCGATAGTTACCCTCGCTTTCCATATCGGCACATTCGGAGCGGAACGGGTACGCAATGCCGTTCTTGAAATACTGTACCTGCGAAAAGAGAAAACAAGCATCTTCTTCTCGCTGAATACCAACGGTATATCCAAATCCGAATACTTCTCGTAGCTGAATGCCTGACATAATTCACTCGGTAAGTCAGTAATTCATTAAGTCAGTACGACAGACGCTCTGATTTTTTCTCCCGAAAAGCGTAATCCGACATTCGCTTTTCGGGAGTTTTCCGTTTGCACAACCCGTTTCCTGTCCCAAACCATCGAAAGTTTTTGTTTCGGGGGCTATTTGTCACCATTCTGCTGTGTTTTGCATAACAACCTATCCGATAATTGATTATATTTTTGCAGCTGGTAATTTTCAAACTTAAAACCATTTGATTATGTCAGCTATCGAACAACAGGACAGCCACAGACCGCCATCGGATGGCGGCATGGCAAAGGAAGAGTTTATCCGAGTGGGGACAACGCTCTATAAGATTGTGGAGCAGCCCAAACTGAACGGAGGGTATATAAGGAAACGCATCGCATGGAACAACGAGACCCTGCGACAGGATTACGGCAAGGATTACATCGGCAGAGTTCCCAAGTATGACGGCTTCTGCACAGTACCCGAACACATCGGCTACCGTTCCGTGGTCGGCAAGTTCCTTAACCTCTACGAACCGATAGACCACCGACCGCAGGAGGGCGATTTATCGCATATCCAATCTTTGGTACGGCACATCTTCGGGGAACAGTACGAGTTGGGGATGGACTATCTGCAAAGTCTGGGCTATACGCCTGTAAAGCAACAAGGCAGGAATCTGTGGTACAAATCACCGTTACGGGAAGAAACGGACGCATCGTTCAAGGTAAACACCGAGCTTGAAAAATGGTATGACTTCGGCATCGGCAAAGGCGGAAACATCCTCGCATTGGCAGCGGAACTCTACCGTTCGGAAGATGTAGCCTATCTGTTGAGACGCATAGAGGAGCGGACAGCATACATCCGCCCTGCATCGTTCTCTTTTGGCAGACAGCATTCCGACAATCGTACTTATCAGGGATTAAAGGTTGGAGAATTGTCCTCCCCTGCTCTTATAGCCTATCTGCAAGAAAGGGGAATAAACATCGGACTTGCCAAAAGAGAATGCAGGGAGCTTCGGTTTATGAATGCCGACAAACCCTATTTTGCCATCGGCTTTCCGAACATGGCAGGAGGATATGAAGTGCGCAACAGATACTTCAAGGGATGTGTCGCCCCGAAAGATATCACCCATATCCGACAGCAGGGCGGACAACGATGTATGTGTTACCTGTTCGAGGGGTTCATGGATTACCTTTCATTCCTTACCATCCGAGTAGAAAACAATCCGCAACACCCGCGATTGGACACACAGGACTATATCATATTGAACTCCGTTTCCAATCTTGCAAAAGCGGAAAGCATATTGGAGACCTACACCCAAGTCGGCTGTTTCCTTGACAACGACACGGCAGGACGGAACACTTGCAAGAAGCTGAAAGAGAAGTTTGGGGAACGGCTGCTTGACAAGTCAATGTACTATCGTGAGTATAAGGACTTGAACGACTACCTGTGCGGTAAGCCCTTGTCCCAATCGGCAGAGCCGATAAAGGAGAAGAAGCAAGTCCAATCCGCAAGGCGGATGATGCAGCCACCGAAAAAGAAAGGGGGATTTCATCTGTAATGTGCTCGTCTGCTTTCCGAAAGGTATTTAGACAGAAATACCATAGCTCAATAGGGCGTTTTCTTCACGCATTACTCCGTAACGCTAAAAACACCCTATCGAGCCAAAGGGAAATCCCTTTGGAAACCCTGTGCAAACGAGAGCAGAAGCCAAACTCGTTTGGATTATGCCGAGTGCAGCAAGGGTTCATTTGCATAATAAACCCTGTGAGCCGATGCCACAGGCAGAGAGAAGAAACATAACGATAACCGCAAAATAGAAATAAAATGGGATATTTTTCATTGGACATTAAGAAAGCAAAGGGTACATCGGACACCACGCAGTCCGACCATATAGAGAGAAAGATAATACCTAAAAACGCAGACCCGACAAGGACACATCTGAACAGGGTGCTTGTCGAATACCCCGATGGCGTTCACGGCAGGGATGAAGCGATTGCCCACAGACTGAACACGGCAGGCATCAGACGGAAAATCACACACGACCAAGTCCGTGTCGTTCGGGTGGTTTTGTCGGGTACGCACGAGGACATGATGAACATACAGGAAAAAGGAGAACTCGATGAATGGCGCAACGACAGCATCCAATGGCTGCAAGCCACATTCGGCAAAGACAATGTGGTTGCCGCACATCTGCACATGGACGAGAAGACTCCGCACATCCACGCAGCCGTTGTTCCCATCGTGACGGGTGAAAGGCGCAAAGCCAAGAAAGAGCAAACGGACGGTAAGCGCAAGTACCGCAAGAAAACAAATTCCGTCCGCTTGTGTGCCGATGACCTGTTCAACCGCCAGACCTTGGTCGCCTACCACGACAATTACGCAAGGGTGATGGCGAAATACGGATTGCAGCGTGGGGTACGGGGTTCGGAAGCACGGCACACCACCACCATGCAGTATTATAGGGACTTGAAAAAGAAGAATGAAGTCCTCGAAACTGAAACCAGACTGTTGCAGGAGAAGAAAGCCGAGGCGCAGGAGGAACTGAAGCAGGTGAAAGCGGAAATCCGTACCGACAAGCTCAAAAACGCAGCCACCGATACGGCAACCGCCCTTGCAAGCAGTGTGGGCTCTCTTTTCGGAAGTGGAAAGATGAAATCGTTGGAGCGCAGGAACGAGGATTTGCAAGACCGCATCCTTGAACTTGAAAACGAAACCCGACAACGGGAACGGCAACAAGCCAAGCAGATACAGGAGATAAGAAACGCTTACGAGCAACAGCACCGCAAGCTGTCGGAGTTTGCGGATTTTGTCAGACGCTACTTTCCATATGTGGAGAAGCTGATGCCTATAATAAACTTCCTGCGTGACCGATTGAAGTTCAATGACGGAATAATCAGAAGACTATGCGAGTTCAAGGAGGTCGGGATAAAAGGCGAACTCTATTCTTCCGAATTTAACCGAAGTTTTGATACCCGACACTCCGTCTGCTCTATCAAACAGGATGAAAACGGTAAATTCGATTTCAAGATAGACGGGGTTTCTCACGTGAACTGGTTCAGAAAGAAGATGAATGAGTTTAGAGAAGCCATCGGAATACCGAAGCCAAGACAGAATAGAAGTATGAAACTGTAAATCAAAAAAATCCGTGATAGTAGAATGGTATATCACGGATTTTTCATACTTTTGTATTGGATTGAGGCTACTCTTTCCAAAACATATTAGAATTAAGAAGAAGCGTTATGCTTATCTTGTACTTGAAAACGTAGGAAATTTTCAATTAGATGCAAGGATAGCATAGTGATTCTCACGCATATAGCGTGGGCTACTATTGTTACATCTGCATCTATGGTTTCCTACGACCTTCAAGTAAGAGTGTGGCTTTGTAGTTCACGCTTTTTCGTAGGTTGGACTAAAATGTTTATTAAATATAATACAACAAATTATGAAGAAGTTGATTGTATCATTCGCATTTGTTTTAATTGCTTTGACATCGTATGCTCAAAGTAGTTCCGAACACCTTACCTTTAAGGGAATTCCCATTGAGGGAAGTATGACTGAATTTTGTCAGAAGTTAAAAGCTAAAGGATTCACTTCTATTGGCAGTGAAAACAATCTTGCATTGTTTATGGGAGACTTTACAGGTCGTAATGCAACTATAGGTGTAACAGCTACAGATGATGGGAAAAGTGTATTTGCCGTAGCTGTGTTGTTTGACCCAAGTGGTGAATGGAATACGCTTGTTAATACTTATAACTATTATAAAGATTTATACACCCGAAAATATGGCAATCCGACTATTTCAAAAGAGAAGAACCCTGCCCATTTGGATTCCAATACAGCTTTAATGGCAGAAGTTCATCAAGGAACTGTTGTTTGGGGTAGTGCTTGGGAGGTAACAGGAGGAAACATTGAATTATCGATAGAAAAGACTTCTGGTTTTTATGAGGGTATGGTAATGATTCGTTATCGTGATTCTCAAAATGTAGAAACTAAAATTCAAAAAGATTTAGAGGATATTTAGTATCCTATGTATGCGACTTATTCAAAATGTGTCTGGTACATGAATCCGTTAATTGTCAAATAATAACATAACAGAATTATGAAAAAGCTTTTCGTATTATTCGCTTTAATGGTTATAGCTTCTACATCATATGCTCAAGTCTATAAAATGTATAAGACTCGGAACTATCATAATCAACTTCGCTTAAATACAATGACAGGCGAAGTACAACAAATTCAAGATGATGGTCAGTCTTGGGAAATTTGTAGTGCGAGAGAAATTTTAGGAGATAAAGAAGGACGATTTCGCCTTTATGAAACACAGAATATGTGGACATTCATAATGCTTGATACATATACAGGTAAGAATTGGCAAGTCCAGTTTAGTGTCAAGGGTGAGGATTACATGTTTGCTGCACCAATCAACATATTTTCTCTTGCATATCCTGAGAAGTCGTCAAATTGGACTAATAGATTTCAGATGTTTGCCACTGAAAACATGTGGACATTTATATTGTTGGACTCATATAATGGACGACTATGGCAAGTTCAATATAGTACACAAGATTTAGACAACCTATTTTGTATTCCTATAAATAAATACGAATTAGTAGAAAATAACGAAAGGTGTATATTCTCTATTCAGCCACTGACAAGTATGTATCAATACTATCTTATAAACGATAATACAGGTGATATGTGGAAATTTCAGTGGAGTACTAAGGGTGATGATTATAGATGGATTGAAAGATTCAGATAAATATTACTTCCAATATGCAGCCATTGTTCATTTGGGTAATTTGTATAATTGCTATTTCGGTTATTGTAATAGCGATGGTACGAACACGCCTAAAAAACAAATCCAAAGAGCTTGCAGAAAAGCTAAACCATATATCTGCATATAGCGAGAAATCAAATTATGAGCAAGCAAAAGAGAGATTATCGGCTCTTAAGGAGGGGGCGTTTATAGATATTCCCTCAGACTTAAATAATGGCTTTTATGGCAGGGTAATCTCCGCAACGCAAGAAAAAGATTTCATCAATCATTATAAGGTGCATTTCCAAGAGGCATATTCACTTCTGAAGAAACTTGAAGCATTTAACATCACTCCATCAGAAACCATATCCAAATTCATTAACGACTTTGGAAGAATCAACAAACTTGTAAAACAACACAATGATGGTGTTATAACCTTTCTACTTGACACGCACAGGGACTTTTTTGACCATTGCCTAAAATACCCATTAGACAAGCAACAAAGACGCTCAATTGTTTCAGAAGAGGATAATTGTTTAGTAGTCAGCAGTGCAGGTAGTGGTAAAACCTCTTCAATTGTCGGTAAGGTTAAATATCTCACCGAAATCAAGGGTATAGCACCTGAAAGAATTTTACTTATCAGTTATACCAACAAAGCAGCAGCCGAACTAACCGAAAGAATGGCGACCAATGGATTGAAAGGCTACACATTCCATAAGTTAGCCATTGATATTATAGGCAAAACGACAGGTACAAAACCATCTATTTGCGACAATACAGATTCATTGTTTGTAGATATATATCACAAATTGTTAGATAAATCGTCTTTCAAGAAAAGTATAGTGGAATACTTTATTGATTACCAAACGAATGAAGCTGATTGGGAACAACGCAAGAATGAAAGACGGGAGCAATTATCAGGACTAAAGAATGTGCAGCTAAAGGCGATGTTTCCCGATATGGACGGCAGAGCCATATATGTGAGAAGTGAACAAGAACAAAAAATATGTTTTGCTTTGTCCTCGCTGGGAGTGAAATTCAGATATGAAGAACCATACGAACATCAATTAGCAGATGAGATGCACTCACAATATCGTCCCGACTTCTCAATATATTTTAAGCAAGGAGGAGTAACCAAACGCATCTATCTTGAACATTTCGGAGTTGATGAACACGGGCTTGTTCCTGCTTGGTTCGCAAAAGATAAGGGTATAACCTACGAAGAAGCCAATCAGAAATACAATGATGGTATAACTTGGAAGAAAACTGCTCACGAGAAATTTGGCACACAACTTTTAGTAACATCAAGTGCAGATTTTCATTATTCTGATATTAGGGATAAACTCCGTAAACTATTAGCTGAAGCAGGTGTACCAATTCAAGAAAAGACCGATGAGGAGTTATACGATTTAGTACTACCCAAAGGCAGCAAGCAGGAAAAGGCGTTTATACGACTTGTTGTTACTTTCGTTACATTGGTAAAATCAAGTTGTAAATCAGTTAAAGAGGTTTTGAAACAAGCCAAAAATGCAGATGATGAACGAAGTGTGTTTATCATCAAGAATATATTTCAACCTGTATATGAACGCTACATAAATGCGTTAAGCGATAGTAACCAAATTGATTTTACCGATGCTATTCTTCAAGCCACTGAGATATGTCGTACTTCACACCCTGTTGAATATGATTATATCATAGTGGATGAGTTTCAAGATATTTCTGTTGACCGTTACAACTTCTTGAAAGTATTGCGAGAGGGTAATCCTCCTGCAAAGTTGTATTGTGTGGGTGATGATTGGCAGTCTATTTATCGTTTTTCGGGAAGTGATATGGCTCTATTCAATCAATTCCCCGAATATTTTGGAACAACGGAGATAAACAAGATTGAAACGACATACAGATTTGGAGAGCCTTTGGTTTCTTTATCGTCGAACTTTATACAACGCAATAAAGCCCAAATACAAAAGAATATCCATTCGTTCAGCTCAGAAATGAGAACCGAGTTGGAATTCTATGCTTATGATAGACGAGATTACTGCAATACGATAGGGCAACTTGTAGCTTCTATTCCATCGGATAAATCAATATTCCTATTGGGGCGTTACTCTTTTGATGATTACTACCTCTCTTTTATGTACCAATCAATTAAAGAGGGTAATAGATTCTACTATGTGATAGGAGGACGAAAAATAGAGTTTTTAACCGTACATAAGTCAAAAGGTCTTGAAGCGAATTATGTAATACTCTTACAATGCAATAAAGATACATACGGTTTCCCATCACAGGTGAGTGACGACCCTGTGCTTAACTATGTGCTCACTAAGAGCGACCAATTCCCATACGGAGAAGAAAGAAGATTATTCTATGTTGCAATAACAAGGGCTAAGATAAAAACGCTTGTATTATACGATAAGCGTTTCCCGTCTGTATTTGTGGATGAATTCTTGCACCCCGAAAAGGTGTCAGAAGAAAGCTATGTAAAGCACCCTAACGCCAATAAAAGATGGACAAGAAGTGCAGACCAATTTTTATTGAAACTGCACAATGAAGGTAAGAGTGTCAAATATATTGCAAACAAAATGGGTAGAAGTCAAACTTCGATTGTAATGCGATTAAACAAACTAAAAAAATAGTCGAACTTTTTCTTTGATGTACCTTGTGTGCATCGGACTATTCTATTATTTTTGTACACAGAAACGAGTTACTTGAAAGCAATTCAAGGTAGAACGCAGCAGATTGTACCGTTGCCAAGTCATTACCTCAAAAACGGGTAATTATCCCAAAGTCCTTTGTATAAGGTACTAACAGAAGTTTTCCAGAATTACAAAAAAATAATGCTAATATAGAATATCTGTCGTAAAACATAGTTTAGTAACACTATCCTTTAAGTTGTTTTTTTTCTCTTTATTTTCTAATTTGCGCTCCACATTTTTAGGAGATATGAAACACATATCCGTTTGTTAATAATTAAACCTTAGATATCATGAAAGTATATCAGACTAACGAAATTAAAAACATTGCACTTCTTGGCAATGATGGCTCAGGTAAAACCACCCTCACAGAGTCTTTGCTCTTTGAGAGTGGTATTATAAAACGTCGTGGCAGAATTACTGCCAAAAACACGGTTAGTGATTATTTTCCGGTAGAGCAAGAATATGGTTATTCAGTGTTCTCTACCGTTTATCATGTAGAGTGGAATGGAAAAAAACTAAATATAATTGACTGTCCGGGCAGTGATGACTTCGTAGGGGCTGCCATAACCGCGCTTAATGTAACCGATACTGCTATTTTGCTACTGAATGGACAATACGGTCCCGAAGTAGGCACTCAGAACCACTTCCGTTATACAGAAAAACTAGGCAAACCAGTTATCTTTTTGGTTAATCAGCTTGATAACGAGAAATGTGACTATGACAATGTACTCGAACAGTTGCGTAGTATTTATGGCTCTAAGGTAGTTCCCGTGCAATATCCTCTTGAAACGGGACCTAATTTTCATGAACTCATTGACGTGCTGTTGATGAAGAAATATTCATGGGGACCAGAAGGAGGTGCTCCTACAATTGAAGAAATTCCTGATTCTGAGAGAGAAAAGGCATTGGAGATGCATAAAGCTTTGGTAGAGGCTGCTGCTGAAAATGATGAGACATTGATGGAAAAATTCTTTGAATCGGAATCATTGACTGAAGATGAAATGCGTGAAGGCATCCGTAAGGGATTGGCTGCACGTGGTATGTTCCCTGTTTTCTGTGTATGTGCAGGTAAAGATATGGGTGTCCGTCGTCTGATGGAATTTTTAGGTAATGTTGTTCCATTCGTATCAGATATGCCTGTAGTTCATAATACTCGTGGTGTGCCTGTGCCTCCCGATGCTAATGGACCTACTTCTCTTTATTTCTTCAAAACTGCCGTTGAACCCCATATCGGTGGTGTGCAGTATTTTAAAGTGATGAGTGGAAAGGTACACGAAGGTGATGATTTAACTAATGCTGATCGTGGCTCTAAAGAGCGTATGGCACAGCTTTTTGTTTGTGCCGGAGCTAATCGTATTCCGGTGCCGGAGCTGGTAGCCGGAGATATTGGTTGTACTGTGAAATTGAAAGATGTAAAGACTGGAAATACCTTGAACGGCAAAGACTGTGAAAACCGGTTTAATTTCATTAAATATCCTAATGCTAAATACTCGCGCGCCATCAAGCCTGTAAATGAGGCTGATGTAGAGAAGATGATGGTTATATTGAACCGTATGCGTGAGGAAGATCCTACTTGGGAGGTAGAGCAATCCAAAGAATTGAAACAGACTATTGTGCATGGACAAGGTGAGTTCCATCTCCGTACCTTGAAGTGGCGTTTGGAGAATAACGAAAAATTGCAGATTAAGTTTGAGGAGCCTAAGATTCCTTATCGTGAAACAATCACTAAAGCAGCTCGTGCCGATTATCGTCACAAAAAACAATCAGGTGGTGCAGGGCAATTTGGTGAGGTTCATCTCATTGTTGAACCTTATTATGAAGGAATGCCTGTACCCGAAACGTATAAGTTTAACGGTCAGGAATTCAAGATAAATGTGAAGGGGACTGAGGAAATACCTTTGGAATGGGGTGGTAAATTAGTCTTTATTAACAGTATTGTGGGGGGATCTATTGATGCTCGTTTTATGCCTGCTATCTTGAAAGGGATTATGAGCCGGATGGAGCAGGGTCCGTTGACTGGTTCATATGCGCGTGATGTACGAGTGATTGTTTATGATGGTAAGATGCATCCGGTAGACTCAAATGAAATCTCCTTTATGCTTGCAGGACGTAATGCATTCAGTGAGGCATTTAAGAATGCTGGGCCTAAGATTCTAGAGCCAATTTATGATGTGGAAGTTTTCGTTCCTAGCGACAAAATGGGTGATGTAATGAGTGATTTGCAAGGTCGTCGTGGTATGATTATGGGTATGAGCAGTGAAAGTGGATATGAAAAACTGGTTGCGAAAGTACCTCTGAACGAAATGTCTTCTTATTCCACTTCTTTGAGTTCCTTGACAGGTGGGCGCGCTTCGTTTATTATGAAGTTTGCCAGCTATGAATTGGTTCCGACGGATGTACAAGAAAAATTAATGAAGGAATTTGAAGCTAAAGAAAATAAAGATGATTGATAAAGTGTAAGATTTCATACTTAGAGGAGACGTATTTCGTTAAAAATACGTCTCTTTTTATTTAAGATAACTTAAACTTTTAGGTTTGTTATTTGGTTTTGAACTTAATTTTTTATTATTTTTGCAAACCAACTGGCGTAAATTTTGTTATAATAGTCAGAATCTTAGCTTAAATGACTTTTTCGGTTAATTATAGAGAATAGCCGTTTAAATTTGGTTAATCTATTATGTAATGAGATTTAGCGCTTTTAATTTTGCTGACATGAAAAAGTCTACTATTTGGGTATTAGGTATTGTAATGGGACTATCATTTCTTAGTTTATTGTATTTGCAGGTAAGCTATATTGAAGAAATGGTGAAAATGCGCAAAGGACAATTTGATGAGTCTGTTCAGCGCAGTTTAGTCCAAGCGTGTCGAAATATTGAGTTGGTGGAAACTAAAAAGTACCTTGAGGATGATGCGATTGCTACAGAAAAAGCAGCACAGTTATCCAGGGAGCAGTCCGAAGAAAAAAAGGGGGAGGGAAGTGGTAATGTGGTAGCGCATACACATGAGTACTCCATAACTTCCGATGGATTGAACGGTTACTCTACTTTTGAATTGAAGATGAGGTTCAGTGCGAATCGTCCTTCTAATATTCCTAAAGCGATTATTTCGACTGGTAAGAATATTCCTCAGACTTCAAGAGCCTTGCAGGAAATAATTAAAGACAGATATGTGTACCAACGTGCATTGTTGGACGAAGTGGTCTATAACATTTTGTATACAGCTAGTGACAAACCCTTGAACAAAAGAATCAACTTTAAACAGTTGGACTTGTTTTTAAAGACAGAATTGCTGAATAATGGCATTGATATTCCTTACCATTTTACGGTGACAGACCGTGACGGGACGGAAGTTTACCATTGCCCTGATTATACCAAAGAGGGTAGTGAGAATACATATCCGCAGGTTTTATTTAAAAATGATCCTCCGGCTCGTATGGCAACAGTAAATATTCACTTCCCTACATTGAACAGTTACATATTCAGTTCTGTTAAATTTATGATCCCGTCACTGATCTTCACATTTGTATTGCTTGTGACGTTCATTTTTACTATCTATATCATCTTCCGTCAGAAGAAGTTGACCGAGATAAAGAATGATTTCATAAATAATATGACACATGAATTCAAGACACCTATCTCTACCATATCGTTGGCAGCTCAGATGTTGAAAGATCCGGCAGTGGGAAAATCTCCTGCTATGTTCCAGCATATATCCGGAGTGATAAATGATGAAACCAAGCGTTTGCGTTTTCAAGTGGAAAAGGTGTTGCAGATGTCTATGTTCGAAAAGCAAAAAGCGACGCTGAAGATGAAAGAGGTGAATGCAAATGATTTGATAGCCGGTGTTGTCAATACTTTCACGTTGAAGGTAGAGAAATACAATGGTAAAATCACTTCGAATTTGGATGCGGTAAATCCGGATATATTTGTAGACGAGATGCATTTTACAAATGTTATTTTTAATTTGCTGGACAATGCAGTGAAATATAAAAAACAGGAAGGCGAATTGTTGTTGAATATACGTACTTGGAATGAATCGGGTAAGCTTTATATCTCTATCCAGGATAATGGAATAGGTATTAAGAAAGAAAACCTGAAGAAGATATTCGATAAATTCTATCGTGTGCATACTGGTAACCTGCACGATGTGAAAGGCTTTGGTTTGGGACTGGCTTATGTGAAAAAAATAATTCAAGATCACAAAGGGACTATACGTGCCGAGAGTGAATTGAATGTAGGAACTAAATTTATAATTGTATTACCTTTATTAAAAAATGAATAATATGGACGAGAAATTGCGTATCTTGTTATGCGAAGATGATGAGAATCTTGGCATGCTATTGAGAGAATATTTGCAGGCAAAAGGCTACTCGGCCGAACTTTGCCCGGATGGTGAGGCTGGCTACAAGGCTTTCCTTAAGAACAAATACGACTTATGTGTATTGGATGTGATGATGCCGAAGAAAGACGGGTTTACTTTAGCACAGGAAATTCGCCAGGCTAATGCTGAAATTCCTATTATCTTCTTGACTGCTAAAACTTTGAAAGAGGATATATTGGAAGGCTTCAAGATTGGTGCGGATGATTATATTACTAAACCGTTCAGTATGGAAGAGTTGACTTTCCGTATCGAGGCTATTTTGCGTCGTGTACGTGGTAAGAGAAACAAGGAAAGCAATATCTACAAGATTGGTCGTTTTACTTTTGATACTCAGAAACAAATTCTGGCTATCGATGGAAAACAGACTAAACTGACTACGAAAGAATCCGAATTATTGGGCTTGCTTTGTGCTCATGCTAATGAGATTCTGCAGCGTGATTTCGCATTGAAAACTATTTGGATTGATGATAATTATTTCAATGCACGAAGCATGGATGTGTATATTACTAAGTTGCGTAAACAT
>NZ_JBCOCI010000001.1:230021-232470 GCF_040929485.1 Phocaeicola sp. RTP21198st1_B8_RTP21198_201120
AAAATCAGCTCGTTCTTGAGAACGAGCTGATTTTTTGTGTAGAAATTATTGTTTAAAGTAGGTTGTAAAATTCATGTTATATTTCCGTTAAAAACTTCATGTCTTTATAAATAGCTTATTGTCAGATGATTAAGGTGAAGAATTCGTAGCTGGAAAGCTTCAGCTGTAAAAAATCCGTAAGCAAGACAGGGGAGTATGATCCGTAGTCAGAAAGAGTTAGTATTATGACTGTTTATGTTTGTGTCGGTTGAAAGATTACTAATGTTACAGTTGAAAGATATATAATCTAACAGGCATTACATATATAAAGATTAGAAGAAAAGGACTTTTCTTTTCGGCAATCTGGAATAAAGTGAGTAAAGTCGATAAAATAAAAAAGTCCGGAGTTCTACCCGGACTTTTTTATTTTTGTTCTCTTATACTTTAATCAACAATGCGTTTGTTTAATACAATATAAACGATTAAACCTATAACGATAAGGGCGGCACTTCCACCTAAAACACCGTTGTCGTTAATTGCTGCACTTCCGGTGAAGAAAACACCGACTAAAATAGCGGCGCCGATGATCATCAGTATCAGACCTAAATTCTTAAGTAAGCTTTTCATGTGTGTATTTTATTAATAGATTATATTTATTCTTGTGTACAAATTAAAGCATAATTCTCTTATCATGGAAATTATTTTAGGAAAAAAAGATGAAAACCTTGAAAAACTTTAGTCTTTGATGTTGGTGAATACCTTTCTTAATACATCTTGGCTGACTTTCAGTTCTTCCAATGTTAATCCTTGTAGTGCTTCTTTCAATGTCTTGTTTGCGATGAAACGTGCTTTACCTTCTAATTCTCTGCCGGTTTTGGTCAAATGAATTAAATTGGTGCGTCGATCTCTTTTGTCGGCGATGCGTACCACCAGATGCTGGCGTTCCATATTGTCTATTAAGCGGGTCATGCTGGGTTTGTCTTTAAAAGTGGCATTACATAGTTCTTGCTGTGTGACACCATCTTTTTCCCATAGAAAAAGAAGGACTGTCCACTGTTCAGGGGTAATTTCTACACCATTTTGGCGAAAATTCCGGCTTAGTTTCCGGTTGATGGCTGCAGATACTTTGCCATTTAATATGGCAAATATTAATTGGATATCAAAACTAAATTGTTCTATCATGGAATTATTGTTTAAACAACTTTGCAAATATACAATTCTTGGCGGATATAACTTATCTTTTACAGATAAAAAATATAAAAAGGAAGATTAATTGTAAAATGAAACTATATTTTTTGAAGAAAATTGTGATAACTCTTTGTAGATTAAGATAAAATATCTACTTTTGCACTCGCATTTGAAATTTAATTTAATAATTTAATAAACGTAGTATGAATCAATACGAAACCGTTTTCATTTTAACTCCCGTTTTATCTGACGTTCAGATGAAGGAAGCGGTAGAGAAATTCAAAGGTATTCTGACTGCAGAAGGTGCAGAGATTATCAATGAGGAAAACTGGGGCTTGAAAAAGCTGGCTTACCCCATCCAAAAAAAGTCAACTGGTTTCTATCAGTTGATAGAGTTCAAAGCAGAACCGCAGGTTATTAAAAAATTGGAAATTAACTTCCGTCGTGACGAACGTGTTATCCGTTTCTTAACTTTTAAGATGGATAAATACGCTGCTGAATATGCTGCTAAGAGAAGAAATGTTAAATCAACTAAAAAGGAGGATTAATCATGGCACAGCAACAATCAGAAATCAGATATTTAACTCCGCCCTCAGTAGACGTTAAGAAGAAAAAATACTGCCGTTTCAAAAAGAGTGGTATTAAGTACATTGATTACAAAGATCCTGAATTCTTGAAGAAATTCTTGAACGAACAGGGTAAGATCCTTCCGCGTCGTATTACAGGTACTTCTCTGAAGTTCCAACGTCGTATCGCGCAGGCTGTTAAAAGAGCACGTCACTTGGCGTTACTTCCATTTGTAACTGACATGATGAAATAATAAGGAGGAATAAGTATGGAAATAATTTTGAAAGAAGACGTAGTGAACTTAGGCTACAAAAATGATATTGTAACTGTGAAGTCTGGTTACGGTCGTAACTATCTTATTCCGACTGGTAAGGCAGTGATTGCTTCACCTTCAGCTAAGAAAATGTTGGCAGAAGAGCTGAAACAACGCGCTCACAAATTGGAAAAGATTAAGAAAGATGCTGAAGCTATGGCAGAACAGTTGAAGGATGTAACCTTGACTATTGCTACTAAAGTGAGTGCCACAGGTACTATCTTCGGCTCTGTTAGCAACATTCAAATTGCTGAAGAATTGGAAAAATTGGGTCATAAGGTTGACAGAAAGATTATCGTTGTGAAAGATGCAGTGAAAGAGATTGGTTCTTACAAAGCTATCGTTAAACTTCACAAGGAAGTTTCTGTAGAAATCCCGTTCGAAGTAGTTGCTGAATAAAAT
>NZ_JBCOCI010000001.1:232480-360001 GCF_040929485.1 Phocaeicola sp. RTP21198st1_B8_RTP21198_201120
AAAGTATAATGATGCTGAAAAAGCCCGGTTCGTAAGAGCCGGGCTTTTTCTTTTTAATATGTTTGATTTATTAATTCAATCGTTTCTTTTATAATTTTTTGAGGAGTGGTAAAAGGATTTTCGTCAAAAGTGTTTGGCATAGTGAGGATCAGTTGTTTGATATCATATTCTTGTATCCTAGCTACCCATATTTTATAAATATTGTTATAATTTTTATGAATATTATAAATGGTTAGGTGAGAGAAGTAGCGGGTTATATAATCTTGTTTGTATTTATAATAGTCTTTGTTGTCCTCAGTTATTTTTCTACATCCTTTTATAGGTTTGTAAAAGTTTTGAAATGAACTCTTTGTCAGGTATCTGTTGCATCAATGCTGAACTTTTCAGTACTTCTAGCACATCTTCCGAATATTCACAATCTTTTACGCAAAAGGAGAATTGGCATTGTTTTTTAAAATAGAAGCTTTAGTTGTTTGAAGTGAATCCTGTTTTACGTTAGCAATCGGAAGAAACTGATTTCATTTAAATACGCGACTTCGGTCTGATTGATACTTTTCAAATTTTCTTCTAATTCCATTTTTATCATTTGCATACTTTCTTTTATCTGCTTTTCTTGTGAGGAATTGCTTATGAAATCAGTTCGGCAAGAGTGATAAATACTCCAGTGATAACAATAGATAATTCACGGAAATAGTTTCCCAACTTCCAGTTTTGAAGTGTTTCTTTTAGATTTGTCTTTTTCATATCCTGTTTTTGTTTGTGGTTTGAGAAACAAAAGTAGATAATTTGTATTGCAAAACGATGGAATATTGGCAGAAAAGGGAGGAGTAAAGACATAAAAAAAGTCTGTTGCGCTTTCGCACGGCAGACTTTCAATTCTCTCTAGAGTTCGTACTGAATCATTCAGCTTTAGTAGAGTCACAGCAAGCAGCTGTAGAGTCACAAGCAGCTGAATCTGCTACAACTTCTTCTACAACAGCAGCTTCTTCTACTACTGCAACTGAATCAGTTGCTTCTGTGTTGTTGTTAGCAGCTTTGTTTCCGCAAGATGCGAAAGATACAGCTGCGAAGGCTACGAACAAAAATACTAATTTTTTCATTTTCTTTGCTTTTTAAATCTGTAATACTAATGTTGCTTTCTTAAAACGATGCAAAGGTATACACTTTTTCAATACGTTGTACCAAAAAGAACAACTTTTTTTCTAGTTTTTTATGTTATACAACCTATTTTGCTGATTAGTAGCATGTTTTATAACATATTTATTCTTCAGTAATGCTGTTATATAAGAATCGTTTGATGCTTTTTTTGGGAGTTTTTTCGAACTCTGTAGGATAAAGTTGTATTTTACTCACTTGTTCATAATTTCCTACCAGTTTATTCAGATTCTTCAAGTTTTCATCCATTACTGTTTTTAGGTTTTCGGGGGTATTGAGTCCCAGACTGTCCAGACTTTCATAATCAGGATATACTAAAGCTACCAGTTTCTTGTTGCGCTCTATGATTAAACTTTCTAGAACGAATGGCATATTATTTAGTTTGGATTCTATCTCTTCAGGAAAAATATTCTGTCCATTAGAACTCAGAAGCATGGTTTTACTACGGCCTCTTATATAAATGAATCCGTTAGCATCTATTGTACCTAAATCGCCTGTTTTCAACCAACCATCTTCGGTAAATACCTCACGGGTAGCTTCTTCATTCTTATAATAACCTTTCATTACGTTTTCACCACATACCTGTATTTCTCCAGTAATGTTATAGGGATCATCCGAGTCGATACGGACTTTCATGATATCCAGTATCTTTCCGGCAGAACCAGGTATAAATTCATTCCATGGAGCATAACTGATCAGTGGGGCACATTCGGTCATTCCGTAACCGATGGTGAACGGAAATTTTATTTTGTAGAAAAAATCGGTGACTTCCGGGTTCATGGCAGCTCCACCGATAATGACTTCTTTAAAACGTCCGCCTAATGCGTCAATCAGTTTTTTGCGAATTTGTGCATAAATCTGGTTGTCTAGTAAAGGTATGTTAAGCGCCCATTTCATGCTGCGTTTGTTAATGAGCGGCTGAATTACATTCTTATAAATTTTTTCTATAACCAATGGTACTGTAATAATAAGGTTGGGTCTTACTTCCTCAAAAGCTTTCATCAATATTTTGGGAGAAGGTGTCTTTCCTAATAAGGTGACATGTGTACCGACAGCAGTAGCGGTTAGAAAATCAAAAGCACATCCGTATGCATGGGCCAAGGGAAGGAAGGAAAGTACTTTTTCTCCTTTCTTTAAAAGTTCTGTACGGATACCAAAGGTAACGTTTCCTGCCAGATTATTGCCCGTAATCATTACTCCTTTACTGAATCCGGTAGTTCCTGAAGTATAATTCAGTAACATGACCTTCTCGTTGGAGAGTTCTGTGTAATTGATATTTTCCTTATAGAAGCCTTTGGGGAAGTTCTTTCTCATAGCTGCATCAATATTCTTCATGAATTTTTGGACGGTTTCACCGTCACGTTGATGCAGGCATCTGAAATCCGTTAGAGAAAATACAGCGCGTAATCCACTTAATGCCTCTTCTTCCAAATTTTCCCAAATATTATCGCTGGTAAACAGAAATGTGGATTCAGAATGATTTACAATATGATGGACATCATTTGGCTTGAAGTCTTGTAAAATAGGAACTACAATAGCTCCGTATGTAACAGTTGCCAAATAAGCGATACACCAACGGGAGGTATTCTTACCTATAATAGATATTTTATCGCCACGGCGCAGGCTGCAATATTGGAATAATAAGTGTATCTTAGCTATTTCTTCCGCTACTTGTCCGTATGTAAACGTGGTATCTTCACCATAATCTGTGTAACAGGGCAGATCCCAGTTTTCTTTGAAGCTATTCTCATATAGCTTGATAAAGTTTTCTTTTATCATTGCACAATTTTTGATGTAATGTGCAAAAATAAGCATAATTATTGGTATTCTAAAGAATTTAAGCAGAATAATATGTACCTTTGCTCGCTAATTAGATAAAAAGGTATGATTGATACGATAATTTTCCAGGATAAAACGGCTGTTTATTATACATTAGGCTGCAAATTAAACTTTTCAGAAACTTCAACCATCGGTAAAACACTGAAAGAAGCAGGTATACGTACAGCACGTAAGGGTGAGAAAGCTGATATTTGTGTTATTAATACTTGCTCTGTGACCGAGGTTGCGGATAAGAAATGCCGTCAAGCCATTCATCGTTTGGTTAAACAGCATCCGGGTGCCTATGTAGTAGTGACGGGATGCTATGCCCAGTTAAAACCTGACCAGGTGGCTAATATAGAAGGTGTGGATGTTGTTTTGGGAGCTGAACAAAAAGGAGAGTTGATGAATTATCTCGGAAATTTGGAAAAGCATCCTCAAGGTGAGGCGATTACGACAGCTGCAAAAGACATACGTAGTTTTTCACCTTCGTGTTCTAGAGGTGACCGTACTCGTTATTTTCTGAAAGTGCAGGATGGTTGCGATTATTTCTGCTTTTATTGTACAATTCCGTTTGCTCGTGGGCGTAGCCGTAACGGACGTATTGAAGAGATTGTGGAACAGGCACGGCAGGCTGCTGCTGAGGGAGGAAAAGAAATTGTTATTACTGGGGTGAATATTGGAGACTTCGGAAAGACAACCGGTGAAAGTTTCTTTGATCTGGTAAAGGCTTTAGATCAGGTGGCAGGGATTGAACGTTATCGTATCTCGTCTATTGAACCCAACTTGTTAACGGATGAAATAATAGAATATGTGTCACGTTCACGTGCATTCATGCCGCATTTTCATATTCCTTTGCAGTCGGGCAGCGATGATGTGCTGAAATTGATGAGACGTCGATATGATACCGCATTGTTTGCTTCCAAGATACGCAAAATTAGGGAGGTCATGCCGAATGCGTTTATTGGCGTGGATGTAATTGTGGGAACACGTGGTGAAACAGAGGAATATTTTGAAGATGCTTATCATTTTATTGAAGGGCTTGATGTGACGCAGTTACATGTTTTCACTTATTCGGAGCGTCCCGGTACGCAGGCCTTGAAAATAGAGTATGTAGTGAGTCCTGAGGAGAAACATCGCCGTAGTCAGAGATTGTTGGTTTTATCTGATGAGAAGACAAAGGCGTTCTATACCTCTCATATAGGAAAAGAAGCTTGGGTATTAATGGAAAAATCTAAGGTTGGCACTCCTATGCATGGATTTACTGATAATTATATCCGGGTGGAGATGGACCACGATGATCAATTGGATAATCAGTTGATTCGTGTAAGAATGGGAGGCTTTAATGAAGAGGGTACAGCGTTGAAGGGTGTTTTAGTCTGAAAAGAAATGAAAAGGGTGTCTGTTGTCATATTGAATTGGAATGGGGTAGATATGCTCCGTAAGTTTATGCCTTCTGTTATAGATAATTCAGTAGGAGAGGGGATTGAAATTTGTGTGGCTGATAATGCGTCCTCTGATGGGTCGCTTGAAATGCTTCGTACTGAATTTCCTGTAGTCCGTTTGATTGAGTTGGATCGAAATTATGGCTTTGCCGAAGGATATAACCGGGCTTTGGCGCAAGTTGATGCAGAATATGTAGTTTTACTGAATAGCGATGTGGAGGTTACTTCGCATTGGTTGGAACCTTTGTTGGATTATATGGATACCCATTCCGGAACAGTTGCCTGTCAACCTAAACTGTTAAGTTGGCATAATAAGGAATATTTCGAATATGCCGGAGCGTCGGGGGGATTTATTGATCGATATGGATATCCTTTTTGCAGAGGGCGTATTTTTGATGTTGTTGAAAAGGACTGCGGACAGTATGATACGGTAACGGAGGTGATGTGGGTAACGGGGGCCGCTCTTTTTATCCGGTTGGCTGATTATCGTGAAGTTGGAGGGTTGGATGATCATTTTTTTGCTCACATGGAAGAAATTGACTTGTGTTGGCGTTTGCGCAGCCGGGGAAAAAAGCTTGTCTGTATTCCGCAAAGTGTGGTATATCACGTAGGAGGGGCTACGTTGAAAAAAGAAAATCCGAGAAAGACTTTTCTGAATTTCAGAAATAATCTGTTGATGCTTTATAAGAATTTGCCGGATAAGGAGTTAGAACATGTACTTTTTATACGTGGTATACTGGATAGAGTAGCTGCCCTTGTTTTTTATCTGAAAAAGGATAGAGCGAATGCGCGTGCTGTAATGCAGGCGAGGAGAGAATTTGAGGATATAAGATATTCTTTTGCTGCTTCTCGTATAGAAAATATAATGAAGTCTACAGATGAAATGATCCCGGAACGGACTCATTTTAGTATTCTTATGAAATATTATTTGTTGGGTAAAAAACATTTCTCTCAGTTGAAACTTTTTTAAATTGCTTCTCTTTATATTTCTTTTTATAGCATTATTCCCGTATCTTTGTTTGGTGAAATTGGATCAAAAAAGAAAAGGAGCTGTAAATGAATGTTCATGAGGTGAAATCTATTGAAACAAAGTCTATTCTGTCACGTTTGAAAAGTAAAGATAATTATTGGGGTATTGCTTATAACATGAATTTGTATAGAGGGTGCCAACATGGTTGCATTTATTGTGATACACGTAGTTGTTGCTATGGTATTGGTGATATTTCTCATATTTCTGTAAAGAAGAATGCTTTGGAATTACTGGATCATGAACTGGGAACGAAACGTGGAAAAGCGACCATTGGTACAGGCTCAATGAACGATCCTTATATGCCGTTGGAAAAACAGATGAAGCTGACTGGAGGTGCGTTGGAACTTATTGCCAAACATCGTTTTCCTGTTCATGTGATAACAAAGAGTAGTCTTGTGACTCGTGATGCCGATTTATTGCAGGATATAGGGCGCACTTATGCTGCCGTTAGTTTTACTATCACTACAGCGGATGACGAGATGGCGCGAAAACTGGAGCCTAACGCACCGACCTCTTCCGAGCGTTTTAAGGCGATGAAGATATTGTCCGATCGGGGTATATATACAGGAGTGGCATTGATGCCTGTTTTGCCTTTTATAAATGATTCTATAGAAGATATTGAGGAAATAGTGGAGAAGGCTGCCGAAGCGGGAGCGTCCTATGTGCTTCCTTTGTTTGGGGTAACTTTAAGACGGGGCTCCCGTGATTATTTTTATGATAAGGTAGAGCAGATTTTTCCAAAGATGGCCAAGCGATATAAAACTTATTTTGAAGACCGTTCTGAATGCACTTCTCCTAATGCACCCTATTTGAATGAGGTCTTTTATCGCAGAATAGAAACATTAGGAATCAGTGCTACCATGAAATTCTATCATTCTGAAGGAAGAAAACAACTTTCTTTATTTTAGTAAGTAGAGCCATGAACATTGTCTGCATATTCATTATTATTGGTTTGTGTTGTTATTTGCATGATAGTATATTTGCGTTTTAAGAGGTAGGCATACAATAGGGTAAATTTTTAATTAAATGACTGGATGTTTGTCAGATAATTTTTTTCATCGTGTATAATGTACTTCTACTCCAACATTTCTGCAATCACTTCCCATAGGCGGATTTTCTTTTGATAACCGGATGATTATTTCCTGAATAGTTGGAAATTCACTAAATAGTCTTTGCCCTATGCGTTCACAGACATGTTCTAAAAGTTTGGATGAAGCTTTCATTTCTTTTTTGACAACTGCATATATATCAGCATAACTTACGGTACCTTTCAGTTCGTCTGTTTGTGCTGCATGGGTGAAATCAGTTCTTAGTTTTAAATCAATTATAAAATTAGCTCCTACTATTGTTTCTTGTGGATCGACTCCGTGGTGAGCGAAAAACTTGGCACCTTCCAAATAAATATACATAGATGTTGCTTTCATATTTTTTCAGTTTGAAAAACAAAAGTAGAACTTTCACTTCATATCTCAAAATTAAAAATTATTGTTCTTGTTTTCTTTTTTATCTGTTTTATTGGTCTATTTTATAGTATTAACACGAAATAGAGTCGATGGCATGGGTGTTTTCATTAATTTCGCATAATATGGAAAGAAGGATTCGTAAATTAATAAGGGTAAGTGCCATTACAGTGGGAGCCTTGCTGTTTACTGCGTTTGTGGTAGTGGCTTTTGTGATTAACTATGTATTTACATCAGATAAATTAACTCCAGTAGTGTTGAATGTTGCTAATCGTTTACTGGATGCTGATTTGAAGATAGAAAGAGTCGAATTGACTTTCTTTTCTACTTTTCCTCAATTTGGGTTAAAAGTTGATGAAGGTTTTTTGGTTTCTAAGGTCTTGAACGATAGTCTTCCACAAAAAACTGATTCTTTATTGGCATTTAAAGAATGTGTGTTGACAGTAAATCCTTTGGATTATTTTTTGAAAAATAAGATTAGTGTCCATAATCTATCTTTGAAGAATGTTGCTGTTTATGCTTATCGAAATAAAACAGGTAAGGCAAATTGGGAGATTGTGAAAACTTCTTCGGATACATTGGCTGTGGAAAAAGATACTATTCCACAAAATAAATTTGATAGCGAGATAGATATCCGTCAGGTTGAATTAGAACATGTCAATTTGATTTTTGACGATCGTAATATAGAGGTTTATTCACGTATAGATGATGCTGATTTGCGCCTAAAACTGGCGTTGACAAAAGGAGCTTCTTCATTGGGAGTAGAATTTGAAAATAAAAATATTCTTTTTTGGCAGCAAGGTGAATTATTGATTAATAAAGTAGCCGTTTTCTTGCAGACTGATATTGAGGTAGACAGGTCTACGGCATTGTGGACATTGAAAAATACAGGGTTGACTATAAATGGTATCCGGATGGATGTAAACGGTGAATTAAGACGTGATACAGTTACAAAAACGGTGGGTATGAACTTGAAATATGGATTACATGCACCTTCCATGGAAACCGTTATGAATATGATTCCCGAGGCTTATGTGAAACGTGGACAAATTTCGGCAAAAGGTGAGGTTAAAGTTAATGGAACATTGGAAGGTAATTATGGAAACAAGCAGCTTCCGGCGATATCATTGAATATAAAGATAAATGATGCATCCGCCCGATATGAAGGACTTCCTTATGGTATTGATAATTTTACGGCTGATTTTGAATCGTATATTGATTTGATGCGTCGCAACCCTTCTTTTTTGAACTTGAAAATTCTTCATTTTGAGGGAGTACATACTAAGATTCTAGCAGATGCGAAAGTGGAGGATTTATTGATAGATCCATTTATAACGCTTCATACTGAATCTACTGTTGACCTGGATGCTTTAGCTAAAACCTTTCCTTTGCAGGAAAGTGTAACTATCCGCGGTAAATTAGATGCGGGTTTAAACTTAAAATGCCGTCTCTCTTCTTTGAAAAAACAGGATATTGGGCGTATCAGGTTAGGTGGAAGATTGGCTTTAAAGGATTTTGAATTAAAAGATACTGCAAAGAATTTTAATTTTTTAGGTAATGCCGATTTAAAATTCAGTGATAGTGAAACTTTGCAAGCTGAATTGGAAATCAGAGAAATACTATTGAATAGTAGGAAATTATCTTCAGAGATAGATCGGATGAAAGCGAAGGTTGTTTCAACCAATCCTCAAGATACCACAAAGATTGTTACTTTACAATGTGAATTGGAAATGAATAAATTGCGTGCGAATATAGGAGATTCGCTCAAAATATATAGTGGCAAGACTACTGGAACTGGCGAACTTGCTCCGAAGGAACAAAATCCGGCGATGCCGATGATTAATTTTTCCATGCGTACGGATTCTCTTTTCTTTAATGCTAACGAAACGAAATTAGCATTAGGCGTGGCAGGCATAAAAGTGAAATTAGAAAAGAAAAATGATTCGTTATGGACACCTCGGGGGATTATCGGTTTTGATAGGTTGTTGGTACGTGCTCCTGAATTTGGTTTACCTCTGCGAGTACGTAAGACAGCTGTAACAATAGATGGTCCGAGAATAACATTAAGAAATGCTTCTTTGAAAATAGGGCATTCAGATATGGTTGCTACCGGGGAGGTAATAGGATTATATCGTGCGATGGCTAAAAATGAAATTTTAAAAGCGCGTTTAGCAATATCTTCTGAGATGATTGATTGTAACCAATTGATTAATTCATTCTCTTTATCTGAAGATTCAGCATCTGTGGCGGTGACAAATACAGTGCCTCCAACAGAAATGAAGCTGTTTGTGTTGCCGGGTAATTTGGATTTTGAATTACAGACAGATTTGAAAAAAGTAGTGTTTGAACAGGTGGAATTTGAAGATGTGTGTGGAAAGGTGGATTTGAAAAATCGTACATTACATTTAAGGAATTTGGGAATGCGTGCATTAGACGCTGATATGAAGGCCGTTATGGTATACCGTGCGGATTCAGTCAGAGGAGGATATACAGGCTTTGACTTTAAAATTAGGGATATAAATATAGCTAAGCTGGTAGATTTTATACCTTCAATGGATACCATTGTACCTATGTTGAGATCTTTTAAAGGAAGGGTTCAGTTTGATGTGGCTGCAGAGGCACGTCTGGATTCAAATATGAATATTCGTATACCTACTTTACGTTCGGCCATGCATATAAAAGGGGACAGCTTAGTATTGATGGATGGTGAAACCTTTGCCGAAATATCAAAGATGTTGATGTTCAAAAATAAAAAGAAGAATGTATTTGATAATATTTCGGTTAATATAGTTGTCAATGACGGTAGTGTTCTTGTTTATCCATTTCAAGTGTCTATAGATCGTTATAAAGCTGCTATAGGGGGAGAGCAAGGGTTGGATATGAATTTTAAATATCATATATCCATTTTGAAGTCACCCTTGCCCTTTAAGGCCGGAGTGAATATTTCCGGTAATCTGGATAAGATGAAAATACGCGTAGGTAAAGCTAAATATAAAGATGATGTGACTCCTGCTGCCATTCATAAAGTAGATAGTACGCGTATGGATTTGGGAAGGCGTATTGTGGAACGGTTTCACCGTATTGTAGGGGTGAGATAGAAAAAGAATTTACTTGGTTTATATAAAAAGCTCCTTCATGACTTTCGTGAAGGAGCTTTTCTTTTGTGTTGTTACATTATATAATAAACCATTATCCACATCTTGATGTGCCACAAGTCTTGCAGATCAAGCATCCTTCTTGATATACGAGAGTTTCGTTGCCGCAATTGGGACATTTTTGTCCTTCAGCACTAGTACCATCTGTTACATATTTTTTCAGTGCTCGTTCTACACCGTTTTTCCATGTGTTAATGTTTTCACTGTCAAGTTGCAGAGAATCTACCAGTTTGATAACACGATCAATAGGCATCCTCCAACGAAGTACACCCGAAATTAATTTTGCATAGTTCCAATATTCCTTGTTGAACTTTTCGGACAAACCTTCAATGGTTGTTTTATATCCACGTTTGTTTTCGAACTGGAAATCATATCGTTTGTTGCCTTCTTCATCAATGTTTTTGATGATGCGTCCGGTAGTGACTGATTTGGGCAATGAAATACCTTCTTCATCATCTTGCAGACCAGTAAAGATCTCGTATGGATGTCCATCCAACAAGCCTACAAATGCGACCCATTTTTCTTTGTTGTTTTGGAAGCGTACTACTTCCGCTTCCAGTACTTTGGGGCGCACTTCTACTACCGTAGGTGGTTTGCAAGGAGGAAGTTCTTCTTTTTTGTCTTTCTTGTCCTTTTTGGTAGAAAGTAAAACTCCAGAGCGAGAGCCATCACGATAAACGGTACATCCTTTACATCCTGAACGCCATGCCTCTACATACAAGCGGTTTACCAATGCTTCATCTACGTCATTGGGCAAATTGATAGTTACACTGATTGAATGGTCAACCCATTTTTGGATGCGTCCTTGCATTTTTACTTTCATCAGCCAGTCTACATCATTTGATGTGGCTTTATAATAAGGTGACTTTTCTACCAATTCATCAATCTCTTCTTGCGTATAACGCTTGGTGGGATCGTAACCGTTTACTGTCATCCATTCCACAAATTTATGGTGGAATACAATATATTCCTCAAATGCATCTCCTGTTTCATCTACAAAATCTACATGAGTCTGAGGATCATTCGGATTGACTTTTCTTCTACGTTTGTATACCGGCATAAATACCGGCTCTATGCCAGAAGTTGTTTGGGTCATTAGGCTGGTAGTTCCAGTGGGGGCTATGGTCAAGCAGGCAATATTACGTCGTCCGTATTTTTTCATCTCCTCATATAAATTAGGATCAGCTTCTTTTAAACGGTTGATAAACGGATTATTTTTTTCTCGTTCACTGTCATAGATAGCGAATGCTCCACGTTCTTTCGCCATGTTAACAGATGAACGATAGGCTTCCAGAGCGATTGTTTTATGTACTTGTTCAGAAAACTCTGTTGCGTCTTCTGTTCCGTAGCGTAACCCCATAGCGGCAAGCATATCCCCTTCAGCTGTGATACCGACACCTGTACGTCTGCCCTGTCCGCTCTTTTTATAAATCTTTTCCCATAAATGTTTCTCTGCTTCTTTTACTTCCTCACTTTCAGGATCGGAATCGATTTTAGCTATGATCTTCTCGATTTTTTCTAGTTCCAAGTCAATAATGTCATCCATAATGCGCTGGGCCAATGCTACATGCTTTTTGAACAAGTCGAAATCAAAGTAAGCATCCCTTGTATAAGGGTTTACTACATATGAGTATAAGTTGATAGCTAATAAACGACAAGAATCGTAGGGACACAGAGGAATTTCACCACAAGGATTGGTAGAAACTGTACGATACCCTAAGTCGGCATAACAGTCTGGCACGGATTCACGTATAATGGTGTCCCAGAATAATACACCGGGTTCAGCAGACTTCCATGCATTATGGACAATCTTTTTCCATAAAGCAGATGCGTCAATTTCTTTTGTGAAAACAGGTTGATCGGAATCTACCGGATATTGCTGTTTGTAAGGAGTGCCATTTACAGCTGCCTGCATAAATGCATCATCTAGTTTCACGGATACATTAGCACCGGTTACTTTGCCTTCGGTCATTTTGGCGTCAATAAATGCCTCCGAGTCTGGATGTTTGATGGATACGCTTAACATTAAAGCACCACGACGCCCGTCTTGTGCTACTTCACGTGTTGAATTGGAATAGCGTTCCATGAAAGGCACCAGTCCGGTTGAGGTCAGTGCTGAATTTTTAACTGGGGAACCTTTAGGTCGTATATGAGATAAATCATGTCCTACGCCACCACGACGTTTCATTAATTGTACTTGTTCTTCATCAATGCGGATTATAGCTCCGTATGAGTCGGCTGCTCCATCAATTCCAATGACAAAGCAGTTCGATAAGGAAGCCACTTGAAAATCGTTCCCGATACCTGTCATGGGACTACCTTGCGGAACAATGTACTTAAAGTGATCCAATAACTCGTAAAGCTGCTGTGCGTTTAACCCGTTCTTATATTTTGCTTCAATGCGGGCTACTTCATTTGCAATGCGCCAATGCATGTCTTCGGGAGACTTTTCGAAAATGTTCCCGAAAGAATCTTTTACTGCATATTTGTTTACCCAAACCCTTGCAGCAAGTTCATCACCTTTGAAGTATTGTAAAGATGCTTCAAAAGCTTCGTCATAGGTGTACGTTTGTTTTTCCACTTTTATTTTTAGATTTACTATAATATCAATAAGTTGTTTTAGTGTAGAAGCCGCAACTCATTATAACAAAAGTTTCGGCAAAGCTATATATGTTTTTTCAATTAACAAAATAAAAAGTAGATAAGTTTTCAACAAATTGAAAGTTATCCAAAAATATTTGTTAATTTATTGATTATCAAAAGATATATGTGTTGGTTTATTTACGGAAGTTTTCTATTTTGAAAATTTCAATGAAGGAAATAAGTGATTGACTAGTTGAAAAGACCAAATTCTTAGCATATATTATTTTGCAAAAAATGAATTATTACTCTTTTCTTTTTTTATCTTTGCAAGAAAAATATATATGGAATCGATAAATAATAGACGGACGATCCGTAAATATAAGCAGGAAGATATTTCTGCTTCTTTGTTAAATGATTTGCTTGAAAAGGCATTCCGTGCTTCTACAATGGGCAATATGCAATTATATAGTGTGATTGTGACCCGTGACAAGCAGATGAAAGAGAGATTGGCACCTGCTCATTTTAATCAACCGATGGTAACAGGTGCTCCGGTTGTACTGACTTTTTGTGCGGATTTTAACCGTTTTAGCAAATGGTGCAGAGGGCGTAAGGCGGTACCGGGTTATGACAATCCCATTTCTTTTCTGAATGCTGCTACGGATGCATTACTTGTGACTCAGAACTTTTGTACATTGGCGGAGGAAAATGGATTAGGTATTTGTTATTTGGGAACAACGATTTATAATCCTGATCAAATTATTGATATTCTTCGGTTGCCGGAATTGGTTATGCCAGTGGCTACTATTACAGTAGGATATCCGGACGAATGTCCTTCACAAGTCGATCGTCTTCCTATAGAGGGTATTTTGCATGAAGAAGTATATCATGATTATACCAAAGAAGATATTGATCGTATCTATAGATATAAAGAGTCACTTCCGGAAAATCATCAGTTTATTAAAGAAAATCATAAAGAAACATTGGCTCAGGTATTTACTGAGGTCAGATACAAGAAGTCGGATAATGAATGCATGTCTGTAACTTTGAAAGAAACCTTGAAGAAACAGGGCTTTGAAAAATGAGTTACCGGAAACTATTAACCTTAAAACTACAGAAGTGCGCAGAGGGAAATAAAGAAAATACCCTTTGCGCACCTCTGTAGTTTTATTTCTATTTTCTTTTGAGAGAAGCTTCAATTTCCTCAATATCCGCTTTAAATGTTTTATCAACCTCCACTTGGTCTTTTACTATTTTACAAGCGTGCAATACGGTTGCATGATCTTTATTACCTATTAATTGACCAATTTTGGAAGAAGAGGAGTCTGTATGTTTTTTGGCCAGATACATAGCTACCTGACGTACTTGTACCACTTCTCTTTTTCTAGTTTTGGTATGGATGGCAGATTCCTCTATCTCGTAATGGTTGCATACTTTCTGTATGATATCTTCCACTGTGACAGGCTTGCTTTCACAACAGCGTACAGCTTTTCGTACAATTCTTTCAGCCAAATCCAAATCAACATCACGCTTGAAGATAATGGATTGTGCCAGAAGTGAATTAATGATGCCCTCTAGTTCACGTACACTTTCATTTACGTTTTCAGCAATATAATTAATTACTGTTTCCGGTATATTCAAACCGTCACGACGTATTTTATTGCGTAAGATATTCTTTCTCAATTCTACATCCGGTTTTTCCAATTCGGCCACTAAGCCCCATTTAAAGCGGGTCAGGAGACGTTCTTCCATACCTTGTAGCATTACCGGTGCGCGGTCAGAAGTCAAAATAAGTTGCTTACCGTTCTGGTGCAGATGGTTAAAGATGTGGAAGAACGTGTTCTGAGTTTTGGTTACTCCTGCGAATTCTTGAATATCATCAATAATCAAAACATCTATGGTTTGATAAAAACTGATGAAATCATTGAAATGATTAGTACGCACAGAGTCGGTATATTGCACCTGAAACAGATGTGCTGATACGTACAATACTCTTTTTTCAGGATATAATTCCTTGATACGAGTACCAATAGCATTAGTCAAGTGAGTTTTACCCACGCCGGACGGTCCATACAAAAACAAAGGGTTGAATGTTTTTGCCGGATTTTTAGCTACAGTTTCCCCTACCGTACGTGAGAACTCATTACTATTTCCTTTTATGAAATTCTCAAAGTTGTAATTTGGATTCAAATGTGGGTCTAAATCCTGCGGAGCTGGTGCCTGCATTGGATTAGGTGCCTTGTTACCATCTCGTATAACTGTTTGTGTGGGTAGTGCTGAAGAGCGTTTGCTTCCCTCCATGTTTACAGTTATATGGTTGGTTTTATCGGTCAAGATACAATACATAAGCTGCGTTCCCTCTCCAATTTCTTTATATAGGGCAGCGCGCAGCAAGTCCACAAACTTTTCTTCTAAAAATTCATAGAAGAATGGGCTGGGGACGCCAATTGTCAGTGCCTTGTCCTCATATTTAAGCGGTACGATAGGCTCAAACCACGTTTTAAAGGTCGTTTCAGGTACGTTGTCTCTGATAATGTTCAGACAACGACCCCATAAAACGACGTGATCGTTTTCAATCATATGAAACATTTATTATAAAAAGCGAAACTTCTACAATGCAAATTTCGAAATGAATTTCTGAAAAAACAAATCGCTTTTTTCTTGCTTTTTATTTTTAAAGAGTAATCTATTTAGTTTCAGTAACTTATAAAAAACTCTATCTAAAGGCTTCTGAAATATTTTTGTTATTTGATAATTGGCTGATTTATAGCTGACTATCTGTCAAAATAGGCTTTTATTTATTTTAAATGAAATAAGTCTACATGGTATTTCTGCCCTATTTGCAGTCATTTACTGAAAAAAGGTAGAAAAATGGTTAAGTAGACTTATTTAGAATCTTTTTAAATTAACAAATCTGTTACTTATCTTTCTTCCCAAACAAAGAGAAATGTACATAACGTTTAGGATGCGCTTTCAAATCCTCCAATAAGGTTGCAGCATTTGCTGTTGTCGCACTCAGATTTTGGTAAAAGGTAGGATCATTGAATAGTAAGCCGATGCTGTTGTCCTTGCGATTGAGTTTTTCTGTCAGCATTTGTACATTATATAAAGTGGAATCTATTTTATTGAATGTTGATGCATAATCAATACCTTTCAAGTTGTCGCTGATAGTAATGAAATTATCAGCAATCGTGTTTAGTTTTCCAGTAAGTTGCGGAAGATCCCTTTGCATTAATATGTTTAATTGACGTGTTGTCGCATCCAGATTGGCTGTCAGTTTTTCTGCGTTGTGTAAGGTTGCACCCAATGCAGGATCAGCTAATATTTTATTTAATGAATGTAGGATAGAATCCATTTTGGGCAGCATCTGCTCTATTTGAGGAACTAGCTTTTCTTCAGCGGCTCCCATGAGTCCCGCATTCGTTTTGCCAGGCAGTGTATCCCCCGGTTGATAGTATTCTGTAGAATTAAAGTTAAGGAGTAAGTTCATCTTTACTGTTCCCAGCATTTCTGTAACCAATTCTCCTGCACTTCCTTTAGGGATACGCATTTCCTTGTCTACTTCCACTTCTACTGTGACATGTCCCGGTTTAGCATAGTTGTAATTGATATTTCTTACTGTACCTACTTTGTAACCATTGGCAAAGACGGGGCTTGATCCGGCTAATCCGTTTATATTGGTATATTCTACATAATAGTAGTTGGCAGATTGGAACATATTTATTCCTTTCAGGTAGTTGATACCAAAGATCAGCATAGCCAATGCAGCGATGCCTATTAATCCTATTTTTACCTCTTTCGTCATTTCAATTGTACCTTTTATATTATCTATTCTTTTTAAATTCTTTGATGGCTTCGTTCACGTTCATTTTCTCTCCGTTTTTGAAAGCGATAATGAAAGCGTCCTTAAATTTAGGAGTAATATTACGTTTCATGCGTAGTATTTTATTATAATCCGTACTTTCTCCGTAAGTATATTTATAAAGTCCTTTTTCGCGGTAATAGCTAACGGGTGATACACCTTTCAGTTGTTTGCTTCCTTTGGGTAATATTTTGTTTGATACCAATATTTGTATTTTAAATACAGGCTTGGCAGATGTTCGGGCTTGGTCGCCTGTGATCTTTTTTTGTGTGGCAGGCACAGGCTTTTTGGTAACTTTGTCAGGTTCCGTTGCAGTGTCTGGTTCCGCAGTTTGTATTTCTATTCTTGATTCTTTCGGTTTGTTTTCTGGTTCCGGCAATTCTTGTCCTTGTACTCTGCTGCGACCGGTGGGGGCATCATGTTCGCGCTTGTAATTGAGGAATGCTTTATAAATGCTGTTAGATAATGCCGTAGTGCCTGCATCGGATAAAAGATATTGTTCTTCATCCGGTGTTGAGATATAACCTAATTCAACCAAAACACTAGGCATGGAAGTGGCGCGTAGAACTAGAAATCCGGCTTGATGTACTCCTTTGTCTATCCGTTTGGCTGTATTCTTGAATTGTTTTTGGATAAGAGTGGCTAATTTTACACTCTTCTCCATATTTTTGTCTTGTACAAATTCAAAAATAATATAGCTTTCGGAAGAATTTGGATTGAATCCGGCATAACGTTGTTCATAATTATCCTCTATCAAAATAACCGAGTTCTCCTTTTTAGCAACTTCCAAATTTTCTTCAGTACGGTGAAGTCCTAACGTATAAGTTTCTGCTCCCCGTACAGTTCTGCTACGGGCTACAGAATTGGTATGTATAGAGATGAATAAGTCGGCCTTAGCATTATTAGCTATTTGTGCACGACGGTCTAAAGGGATAAAGACATCTGTCTTTCGGGTGTATATTACCTTTACGTCATTACAGTTATTTTGGATCAGTTGTCCTACTTTTAAAGCTACGTTCAGATTGATATTTTTTTCTTTTCCACGTCTGCCGATGGCGCCAGGATCATGTCCGCCATGACCGGGATCAATGACGACTATAAAATCCTTTCCCTTTGCCGCCAGGCAGAAACAGGGGAGGACCAGCCACAGGCTACACAACAGGAATATTATTTTAAGTCTATCGGTTTTCATATCAATCAAGTTGCAAATGTAGCGATTTTTAGTGAAAACTCGGCTTTTGTCTTTAAGTTTTGCGTTTTTTATTCGAAACTTGCCACAAAACCCGAAAAATAGACGAGTATTTGGACTAAATTCTTTTATTTTGTATCCCAAAATAAGTATTGAAAGATGGATTTGCTTAAGTTTATGAAGAATTGGACGTTACCTTTAGCTATGCTTGCAGGGGTTATCGGCTATTTTGTTTTTGCCAACTTCACTTTTCTGGAGCCGACAAAGCCATTTATGAATGGGTTGATTTCTTTTCTAACTCCTTCCTTGATTTTTGCCCAATTGTTGCTTACATTCTGTAAAATTGAACCAAAAGAGTTGGTCCCTAGAGTATGGCATGGCTGGTTGTTGGCTATTCAAGCTATTTCTTGTGGTATCATTGCGTTGTTGTTGATATTTTGTCCGATGGACGAATCTTATAAGGAGATATTCGAGGCGGCTATGGTTTGTCTTATTTGTCCTACTGCTACGGCAGCGGCAGTAATTACGGGGAAACTAGGTGGAAGTGCTTCCAGTTTGACTACTTATACATTACTTTCAAATATTTTGGCTGCAATAGCAGTTCCTTTGGTATTTCCATTGGTTGAGCCACATACGGATGTTACTTTTGGTATTGCTTTTCTTAAGATTTTAAGTAAGGTTTTCCCATTGTTGCTTGCGCCGTTTTTTATCGCTTTATTATTCCGTTATTATATCCCTCGATTCCATAAGTTTTTACTGGAATATCATACTTCAGCTTTTTATTTATGGGCGATAGCATTGACCATTGTAATGGGGCAGACTACTCGTTCTTTGGTTAACAGTACAGCTGATGTAACGGTAGAGATGTTGATTGCTTTTGCTGGTTTAGTAACTTGTTGTTTACAATTTTATTTTGGTAAAAGAATTGGTAGTGCATACAATGACCGTATAAGTGCAGGACAGGCATTGGGGCAAAAAAATACTGTACTAGCTATTTGGATGGCGGTTACGTATCTTAATCCTTTATCATCTGTCGGTCCAGGTAGTTATGTGGTGTGGCAAAACATCATCAATAGTTATCAGTTGTGGAAGAAAAGAAAAAATGAGATGAAAAATTAAGTCGCAGCTATTTACTTTGTTATACGTAATGCTTGGTATAGTAAAGTATATAGCTGCGTTCCATTAAAAATGAATTTGCCGTATATATCTCTTAAAGATTTCTTACGAAACCTGCAAAACGCTTCAATCCTTCTGCCAGTGTAGTACGTGGGCAGGCGATGTTCCAGCGCATGAATCCTTTTCCTTCAGTCCCGTACATTGCTCCTGCATTGAGCCATAATCCAGCTTCGTTAACCAATCGCTGTTCGAGTTCCTGCGAGTGTATGCCGAGTCTGTGACAGTCCATCCAAACGAGATAGGTTCCCTCCAATGCCGTGATAGGAAACTCGGGCAGATGCTCCCGACAGAACTCCTGCATATAGAGAAAATTGGCCTGTAAATATTTGATGAGTTGGTTCAGCCACTCTTCCTCTTCGTTGTAAGCTACTTGAGTAGCAATTACACCAAAAGGATTGACATCACATACTTCGTTATCGTTAATGGCCCGATCGATTTTCGCCCGACGGTCAGCATCAGCACATATAATGTTCGCAATCTGTAATCCGGCAATATTGAACGCTTTACTGGGAGATATACAGACGAATGGTGACGGAAATTTTCTGAGATGGAAGCAAACGGTGTGTAACGGTACTCTGGAAAAACCAGTTCGCAATGAATCTCATCCGAAACGACCGTAACATCGTGGCGAATACAAATTTCACCAATACGTACCAATTCTTCACGTTTCCATACTCTTCCGGCAGGATTGTGAGGATTGCACAGCAGCATCACCTTCACTTTCGGATCAGCAGTCTTACACTCTAAATCTTCATAATCGATGGTGAAAGTATTACTTGCAAAGATCAACGGTGATGATACCATTTCACACCCATTGTTACAGATTGAAGAAAAGAAACAATTATAAACCGGAGTCTGCACCAAAACCTTATCTCCCGGAACGGTCAAAGCCTTGATGACTGCCGAGATGGCCGGGACTACGCCTGATGTGTAAATTATCCATGTGCAGTCAATCGTCCAACTGTGACGGCGTGCGAACCAATCTGTAACAGCCTCGTAATAACTGTTGGGCACACGGGTATAACCGAAGATACCGTGTTCCACCCGTCGGCGTAAAGCATTGACGATAGCGGGGGCTGTACGGAAATCCATGTCAGCCACCCACATCGGCAATACATTTTCGCTTTCTGAGCTATCCCATTCTTTTTCTTGAAGTCTTCTATTTTAAGTATTCTTTGAAAAATTCCTCCAGCTTATCGAATGGAATAATGTCTGTCCGGTCATATAAATCCGTATGTACGGCACCGGGAATAATCATCAGTTCTTTATTGTCGCCTTTCAGCTTCTTGAAAGTATCCTCACTAAAATAGCGGGAGTGAGCTTTTTCTCCATGAATGAGCAACACGGCACTGCGGATTTCATCGGCATACGCAAGGATAGGTGCGTTGAGAAATGCAAGATTGGAGGTTTTGTTCCAGCCCAAACCGGAGTTGATGGAACGGGGATAATAACCTCGTTCGGTCTTGTAATAATCGTAATAATCCTTTATGAACTGTGGTGCATCACCGGTAGGCTCCGGGTTCATCACGGTGCGGGGATAAGTGTCGGTACGGTAGTCTTCCGTGCGCTGGGTGTTAAACTCCTGACGTATTTTGTAGCGTGCATCCGCATTGTCTGCGGCATCGAAATAACCGTTTGCTGTACAGCGACTGATGTCGTACATAGTGGAAGCTACCGTTGCCTTGATACGTGTGTCGTTGGCAGCCGCATTGATAGCAAAACCACCCCAACCACAAATGCCAATGATGCCGATTCGTTCGGCATCCACATCCGGACGTGTCGCAAGGTAATCCACCGCCGCCGAGAAGTCTTCGGTGTTGATGTCCGGTGAAGCCACGCTGCGAGGCTGTCCACCGCTTTCACCAGTAAACGAAGGATCGAAAGCAACCGTCAGGAATCCTCGTTCGGCAAGTGTCTGGGCATACAGTCCCGACGACTGTTCCTTTACAGCTCCAAACGGACCGCTGACAGCAATGGCCGGCAGTTTACCTCCGAAAATCGTTTTCGGTGCATACAGGTCGGCGGCGAGCGTGATGCCGTAACGATTTATGAAAGTCACTTTGCTATGGTTCACCTTGTCGCTCTTCGGGAACGTCTTGTCCCATTCCTGTGTCAGATTTAACTGTTCCATATTTTTGTGAGTGTTTTGTGCCGGGCTTTCCGTCAGGCCGAAGAGGCAGAGGAAAGCAGCCATTAAAATAGTTGTACGTTTCATAACCGATGTAATTTAAATTTTTATTGTTTTCTTTATCATAGTGCAAAATTACAGCGGATTACAGGAAAAGCCGGTAGATGGATTACTGATTGTATAACCTCAATTACAGACATTTTTTTACATGTGTCTCATCCAACGTTCTCGCTTCAAGCGGACCAGGAAAATCAGCCCCCTGAAACACAGCTTGATGCACATGGCAACCCATACACTTTTCAGACCTAATGACGGGGCGAGCAAGGCGGCTAATGACAGACGCACCGCCCGGATATTGAAGAAATTCATCAAGCACGGGACAAGCGTATCCGCTGCTCCGACAAAGACACCGTAAGTGATAATCGAGGCTGCAAACATCGGCTCAGCGAACGCTTCGATGCGCAGTGCCATTATGCCCAATTCCCGAATCTCCCCGACGGGGGCATCTAACCGATAATTTGGGGGGCGAACAGATACATGAGTACACCTATAACCCCATAACGGTCATACCATATAAATATGGTAATGCGGGCGAAACTTCGGACCAGTTTCCGGCGATCGGCACCGATACTCTGCCCAACCAGTGTCGTGCAGCATCGGCAATCCCATACTGGGCCTATGCAGAGGCTTTCGGCTGTAATGGCAAATGAATTGGCTGCGATGGCGAAGACGCCCAACGGAGTCACGATAACTGTTGTCATGATTTGCGTACCACAAATGACGATATGCTCTAAACCGGATCGGATTGTGTTATGGCAGTTGTTCCTATAACAAATAAACTTGCAATCATGATGACTGATATACGTTTCATTATCACTTGATTTTATTAAGTTTTGAATTTCAGAATCTTGATGCAAAGATAAATACATGACTGAAAATACAGTGTAGATAAATTACAGATGTTATAACCCTAATGACATGATTTCCGGAAAGAATAGTATAAATCTGTAGCCAAGGTTGATACAATGTCTCAACCTGTTATTCTAGAAAATGATAAGTATAGAGTTTGAAATCTTAAATTGATGTTAAACAGGAAATTAGGCAAGGATTACAGCTACGTAATACCCCGGAATCGAGCGAGTGACTACACTATCAGCATCAGTTATGTTATTTTTATCAATAGTAACCGGAGCGTATTTGCAACAGGTGAGAAACTGAATACTGCAAGAAATTATCATGTTGCCTCTTTGGTTGAAATAGTGCTATGAAATAGAGATTTTAACCCATCGAAAATGGCAGGAAGAGCAATAGTGCCATGCACCTCGTCGGGAAATTTTTTATAAATGACATGCAAATGCTTGTTTTTCATTTCAGGGATGATCTTATTTTTTAAGCTGTCGGCCAATGAAAACTGAATAAGTTTGATTGCAGGACGTTGGCGGGTGGCGAAAGCAACATACAAATGTTTGCCGGAGAAGTCTTTTTGATAAACATTCTTTGCAGCTTGTTGTAGAAAAACTCCTCGGTCCCACCATAAGCTTGGATCTATTGCTATATACGAGTCAAAAGACTCGGGGTGATTTGACAGTGTCTGTAGGGTAAATAAACCTGCGTATGAATGTCCGACAAGAAAGTTTGTACCGTTGGCAGGAACTTTATTTTCCACTTCCAGACGTAGTTCCTCTATCAGAAAGCGATAGAACTGTTCAGCTCCACCACCTGCCGGCTTATCATAGGGACAAATAGTACCATCCCGGCGGGCGGCTGAGCAGGTAGGAGTGAAATCTCTGGTCCGGTCTGTGTTTAAGACAGCAACAACGATGCAAGGAGGTAAATTTGAGGTTTTAGAAGAAGAGAAGAAACGCGTAAAGCCAACCACGGAATGAAAGAAGGAATCTCCATCCAATAGATAAAGAACCGGATAAGCCTTTCCTTTTTCACCTGCTTTGGTCTCAGGTACATAAATCCAATATTTTCTTTCTTCATTCAGTATTTCAGAAAACAATGTATGACGCGTTCCGATATAAATGGAATCTTGTTTTTGTGCGGAGAGCGGGAATATCCATCCTATTTGTATAAACAGTATTATATAAAGTTTCTTCATTTATTCGTTTTTTGGGGTTGCAAAGTTCGATGAAAATGTGGAAATGGACAATCCCTATTTTTAGGTATTTCAGAATATCTCCGATGGAAATTCCCTCTATGTTTTATGATTTTGTGGAGGTGGCACCGGATGCATCGGAAGGAATTGATTGAACCGGATTTTTAAGTAACTTCTTAGGGGAATTCATTAAAATATCCTATCACTTCTAACATTTCCCGATTAATTTTGTATTTTTACAGACATACAAAGATTAACTGTAACAAGATATGATTATTTCTGTCGTCTTAGTATCTATGATGGTGGTTTTCGTAACAGTTTATCATTTTGTTACAAAGCCGAAAAAGCAGCAAGAAAAGATTTATTCGGCGATGACCACCGATGAGCTTATCAGGTTCGTGCAGTCCATGCACTGTGAACTAGTGAAGAGAATTGATGCTGATGCCATTATCATCGGTTTTCAAGGAGGTTATTTTCATTTATTAAGAGAAAAAACAGGTCAGAATATTCAGTTATATTATAAAGATTTCTATGCATGTAGCTATGAACAGTCTAAAAAAATAGTTTTTGACATTAACAACATTAACTGCCGATACACAGCTTGGACTTGCTATTTGCGTAAAAGTCATGAGGACGGAGAAAGTGAGACACCTTTTACGGCTTGTCTGTCTGCCTGTCTGTTCTTGTCGGGCAGTGAAACTCAGTTAAAACAACATTTGCGGGTATTGCTTGAGTCATCTTTTATGATAGCCCGTAGTTTTAAAGAGTTGGCAGAACAATCTGCTTCAATACAAGACGTGTTGGTGAAAAAAGAATTCGAAAATCGTTTAGCTTTGTTAAGACGAAAATTGGAGATTGGACATGGTAAGCTGTTGGAACCTGTCGATGTTTCCCGGCAAGATATGGATCAGATAGAGGATATTCTTTCTCTTTTTGGTACAGTGAAACAGGAAGATATAAAGGGAATGACACTGATTTGCAATGAGCGGATAGAGAGGCGTACCGAATTATTGTCTATTCTTTCTCTTCGGTTGAAAGATGCTGTGATGGATGAAAAAGGACAGGCGGGAAAAGATGCTCTGATCTGTATCACACTTGCTGAAGGGCAGTTGGTGATTGCGTTGGAGAAAGCTGAAGGCAGTAATGAACGATCTCTTTATTATAAGTTGTCGGCTATGCGAACGGACAGAGTGGATGCTTTTTTCGATGAAACCCAAAAAGGCAGAGTATTCAGTAGTATGATTGAGGTTAGATTGACAACGGATCATGATGATTATTGGGAGTTGAAATATATGTTGGACGATGCTAAAGAAAAAGCGGAAAACAAACAGTTTGACGAACTGACGGAGGAACAACAGGCGTTGCTGGCTTATACCGAGCCTACCTTGCAGACTACTATTTATTGGGGGAAGAAATTTTTCAGGCAGCAATGTTATCTTCAGGCGTTGGGGTGTTATCTTTCTATTTTTCGGTATTATCAAGTCCACTGGACGGAATTGCCGGAGCGTGGCAAGGAAGAATATTATGTGATTTGTTATCATATCGGTTTTGTTTATCTCACATTAGGGCATTTTGAAAAGGCTTATTATTATTTGACTAATGCTAAAAGAAATTCATCCATTCATGCGATTCGTGATTTTACCAACTGTCTCGTCGAAATGAAGGATACAGGAGCTCTTGAGTATATTTATTCTATGGTGAGTTTGGTTGGCAGTCAGATAAAGACGTATGGTGATGAAAAGAATACCTTGTTTCCACTTTATCATTTTCTTCGGCGCAGGGCAGCACAAGTATTAGTAAACTTGAAATATTATTCGCAAGCTAGGGAACTGCTCTATCAAATGCTGGGAGAGGAGGAGAATCGTGAGTTTGCGGAACGGGAATTGCAGTATCTTGAGAGTATGGGTGCAAGTGATGATGCGAAGCGGAACGAGTGAGAAGAATGTGAGGAGGTTGAATGAAAGTTTCATGGAATTTCATAATGGGATGTTGCTAGGAGTAAAGCAGAAATGTGGAAAATGTTCTGTAACATGGGCTGCTCTTCATTGAACTCTGTGAAGTTACATTTTGTTTGTATTGATGATAAAGTGTAATCCCTATACCGTCCTTCTGAGCTTTTGATCTGATGGTATCTTGTCAAGTATCCTTGGATGAGTAAAGGTTGTTTATCTTTCTCATCTCTGAAAGAAAAGGTATAGGAGTAGAGTTGTCCGATGCAGCATATTATGCTAATTGATTGTCATTAGTTTACATCAAAAGATAGAAGCCTCTAAAATTTACTTGTTTTTCGCAACAAATTGATGATTTAACGATTTTTTTCATCCTCTTTCTCCAAACAGAGAGAAAAAAGGCAAAACCGTCTTTTCGGCTCCCGACTTTTTGTTGGATCTTCGATCAGAGGGTGAGTACAAGGGTCGGCCAGTCAGCCAGTTGTTTCCGGTTTCTCCTTCGGGACATCCTTGGGTTTCCAGGCTACGATGAAGCTAACAGTTGTGGATTTGATCTAATAACTTTTTGCAAACCAATCGGTGAGTATCTTTTGCATTCGCATCGAGAGCTTGGTTACGGGAAGGTCTGTCTTTTCGGTAAAGAGCTTAAAGCTGCGGTATTGCATAGAAACACCGCTCTGCAGTGCCAACACCTCGTATTTGATTCTCTTGAAGGACCCTAGGCGGTCGCCCCTATGAAGAGAGTTTTATACTTGATTTTTTTTAACCCGATACTCTTGTATGCCGTTGATGTGATTAGTGTTTCCTCTATAGCTCTGCCGTATAAAATAAGCATTCCCTATAGAATTAGGTAAAGTCGCTCTATAATTGAAGAGAGCGACTTTACTTACGATTTAATACTAACCTTCCTGATATATCCAGTAATCATTATCCTTTCTATTATCTTTGAAATATTGAATACGGTCAACGATGTCAATGCCTTCTTTGTTTTGTGGAATGATAAATCTGGCACGCTCTTTATTGTCCTTCAAAGAGTATGATACAAAAGCATTGTTTTCACATCTCAACAGCCCTTTTCTGTAAGAGAGCGCACGGATATCATATCGTTCTACAGAATTTGCTACTGCTTGTCCTTCAATGAGTGCTTGAAGCATACATTGGTAGGCATTAGATGATTCACGCTTTTCAGAGTGCAATGCCACAAGAGCGTATGGTTGTTCATCATACATAGTATATTTGCCATAACGCTCGGGGCGGAAGCATGGATACGCGATATAATAATATCGCCAATCGTATTGACTTTTAGTTTTGCATTCTGTTAGATACGCATCAATTTTTTCTTGTAAGTAAATGTCGTCTATTTCTATATCAATCTCAAGCAGAGAACGTAATGATTTTTTTGTCTTATTAAAATCTGGATTTTTGCCTGTCGGATGAAATAATGCATACCAAGCCTTATTGCCAATTTCATCCTGATTCCCAGAACCAAGTTGAATGCACCAATTATTTATCCTTTGGCTATAATCATACGTTGCTAACATTGCACAGTCAATAATATCGCGAGAGCATCTATCAAAGACATGGATGAATCGCTGATAAAGATGAGTATTCTCATACCCAACAACATCTGTACGACCTTGAAGCAGATAGTGATCCTCCAACTGAAAAAGACCAGCAGAATGCTCGGGATGTTCTTTGGTAAACTGGAGCTTTTGACGCTCCTCTTCCATCTGAATTACATTGAAATTCTGTCTCACGTCATTATCAATCATTATACTATCTGCAATTTCTCCAGAAAGAATAATATTTTCTACCTGACGAAGATTTGCGGGCATACGGTTTCCTGCATCACCATTAGGGGTATCGACAACTTCGTTTCTGGAATTTTTGAGCAGATTCACTACCACACGCAAGCGTCGACGGAAATCCATTTCTTTTATCTTATCATAGTTCATTAAATAGATAAGAAAGGAGTAGAGCATTATTAACCAATAGGTAGTATTTTTACGCAACGCGGCTCCGGTCAATACCCCTTTGAAAATATTGAGATCTGTAATTTGTTGAGATACGACAACTTTTTCGTGTTCATGATAATCTTTTGACAGGTAAGAGTTGAAAAAAATATCAATAGGGTTAAGTATTAATGAATTAGAACGTCGCGCTTTGTTTTGAATATTGACCATGCAATCAAAGGCTTGTTCAAAAAACACTACATTTTTTGGTTGATTCTTATAAAGCCTTTCCAGTAAACTGAAATCATCTTCTAAATCAAATTCTGATGAAGAGCGATCTGACTTATAGACAAGAATAAGGGAAATCACATGGAAAAAGTTTAGAAAACCGCTATCGACGAGATTATACTCATCCCTATAAATCCAAAGTAAATCGGTCCATTCGCGGTCTATCTTAAGGCCAATGCGTTTAGCAGTAGCTTCATCGTCATTTTCAGAACGCATAACCTTTAAGAGTTCTGCCTTAAAATGTTCAAAGTCAGTGAGTGGTTTTCCACGGGAGTTCATCTTGATGTAAATGTCATCGGTTAACTTCATCTCCTCAATATCGCGGAAATAGAAATTAATTTTATCCAATTTGTTCCATAAGTCATTAATATCGGCAAAACGCTTTTGGATTTCATCAAGCATTGTGAGCATTCCTCTAACCGTAGGATCGTTGCTCCATTCCATTGGAAACCATCCCTCATTTTTAATTTCATCACTAAGATGTGTTTTCCATGTAGGTTCGTAGTTAACGAGCTTTATAAGAAAATCTCTCGCGCTATAACGTGTGTTGTATGAAAACCTCGCAAGTCGCTTATCGTTGATGCCCTCTTTTTTATCTGCATACCAATGAAGTAGCCAAAGAGTAGTTAGTCGTTGCTGTCCATCAAGAGGAATCAGCTGACCATTCTGAATATTACCATAAATGAAATCGAGGGTTAAACCATTGTTTATTAATCCAGCATGTATTGCTGATAGAAAACGTTCACGAGTCTTTACTGCATGTGCATCAGATCGGCCTTGTGCATAAGCACGTTGAATCCGTGGTATAGTGATTCCACTTATTCCGTAAGGATTGTTTTCAGAAATCAGATTCTTCAGTGTCGTAGTTTCCATTTGTCAAGTTGGGTATAGTGGTATCGTTATTATCCTGTTTATAGTAAGGTGAAATTTTCTCATTAAGGGCCTCGGCATAATCTCTTCGGTCTGTCTCTCCCCAAAAGAAAAGCGATGGACCCTCTTGAGTATAGTACTTGAAGAATACGTGTTTTGTACAAATTGGAATGTATCTTCCTTCTTTATCATAATTAATGACACGGTGTCTTTTAACATCAAAAACGGAGTTGCTAAGAGCCGCGTTTTGAGATACATCTAGCAGTGCCATATTTGCTAATCCATGCGAGTAGCTATTCTCCTTAACGACATCTTCCTTAGACGTGAATATGATAATTACTTCCTTCTGAATCTCATTAAAGCGTTCACGCACATTCCCTGGATCCTTATCGCTATGAAGTTGTTCAATCAATATCTCCATTTTCTCTATAAGTTCATTATTTACCTCAAAAATAGAACTTTCAGAAGATTTCAAAAGTGCAATATGACTTTCTAGCCATGTAAGAATATCTTTATTCTTTTTAAGGCTTTCGGCATTTTGAGCGTGGATATGCTCCAAACTCCATATAGAATCTTTATGTTTGTCAAATGGGAACCTTCGTTTACCATCGTCCATCAGACGTTCTGTTTCCACATTAAACAAAGTCAATACCTTTTGTAGTTTGTCTTTCCTTGTATCGTATGATAAGCTAAGTAACTCTTCTTTATCTTTAATGCTTATTGATTCTGAAATCATTTTGTCGAGCTCGCTAAGAAATATATCCTTAGCAAGAGGAGTGTTGCCATCATTTTGCCATACGGTATAAATTTTCCTTAGTGGAACTCCTATAGTAATCAGATAACCAATTTTATGGTAAAAGTCATGGTTCGTATACCATTCGCGGAGTGTAAGAAACACATGATAGATGCGACTCCATATCTCAAGAAGCGGATTTTCTGTGGTGGTTTCCGATAGAGACTTTATTTGTCGATCAAAGTAAAAGAATGTACGATACTTTTCACGATCATTCCCTGATTTGTCTACCATCAGATCAAGGATAAGATCTATACGAGTTGGCATTTGATCTCCATCAATATTGGACAAAAAGCCCCAAAATGATGGATTTTGTAGTTCTTGCTCAATCATGTCCCACTGGAGTGAGATTTCCTCCTGTCGTCCTGACATCTTGTCTCGCACACTGTCTTTAAGAAACAAGGCTTTGACAAGTTCCGAGCTTGTCAGTGGAATTTTTCCAATGTTTAGACGCTCAAATAGCTCAATACCATTCTCAGCAGAATCCACTTCGTACCAAATGACGTTTACTGATGATATGAAATATTCATTGAGTTTGGTCAGGTAAGCTGCCATTTCTCGACGCTCACCCTGTGTCTTTTCTGTAAAATATTGCTCTATATATTCGTATGCAGATGCGATAAAATAATAATCTATATTCAGCTCTCTAAGCGAAAGATCAATATTACCAAGAAAGTTTGCTGATTCTTTACGAGTTTCATACTCTAACTTAAAGCTAGGTTCATATAGATCTCCCAGTTTTGCTTCCATATACTTGCAGATGAGGTATATGGTTGTAAGACGTTGCTGCCCGTCAATGAGCTCGAACCTCTCATTGCTTTTCTTTACAACAATTGGTTGTAAGCAATATGGCTTTCCCGCACTTTCATAAATGTCATCGAGAAGGAGTTTTATTTCCTCCGAGGTCCATCTATAACCCCGTTGATAATCGGGGAGGTAGAAAAGGCCCTTGATCTTCCCTACATTTTTTGTATCAAGAATAATGTTTGACATATTGTAGTATCTTAATATAATTTTTTATACAATGTAATATCGTATGCTGACTGATTTTCGCTAGTTTGTATTTAAAAGGTGGAAACTTTACGAAGTTACTTGTTTTTTCGCTAAGAACCGATGTTTTAATGTTTTTTATCGTTTCTCTTCGAACAGAGGGAGAAAGGGTAAAAACTGCCTTCTAGGGCTTCGATAGATCTTGTTCACAAAGATAGGGTATGTCGGAGTTCGTTTTGCCCAAAAGGGTAGTAAAATCGAGGATAGATTCACAGGTATTTTCTGGTTCCCATGCGAGTGTTATGTGTCCTATTCGGAGTTGTATTTTGTTCGATCTTTACACTCGGTTACTCTACGTTTTGCAGCCAAAAGAAAAATGATTGAAGTTATTTCATCATAGTGCAGCCATCTCTTCTCCCTTATTTTGACTTTACTTTATTGAACGTATATAGGAATACGGGGATAAAGTAAAGTTGGTTTTCATTTGAATAGTAAACTAATCTTGAATATATGTTGTAAGGTAATTTTTGTAGAATAGACATTTAATTCGTTTGGAAAAATGTCGTGTAATGGGGATGATTCGTTTGAAAAAGTGTAGAGCCTTTATACTGCTGTGTCTTCTAGTCTTGCGATTTTGTCTGCAATCTATCATTAAATAGATAAAAAGTAATATTTTTGCATATTATATGATAAGTTGATTATGACAAAGAATACAATGGGGATTAAGTTGTCTCGAAAATTGGAGCAGAAGATGTCGGTTGTGGGAGAGCAGATAAAACTGGCTCGATAGCGGAGGAATTTGAGTGTGGCTCAGGTGGCGGAACGGGCACTTGTTCCCCGTTGACTGTGTTCCGAATAGAGAAAGGCGCACCGATGGTAGCAATCGGAATATACTTGCGAGTGCTGTATGTTCTGCAGCTTGATGATGATATTCTGTGGCTGGTCAAAGAAGATAAATTGGGAAAAGCTTTGCAGAATTTGAGTTTGAAGACAAGGGAACGTGCTTCGAAGAAAGAGTAAGCGATGAAGACGCTATATGTATATGCCGATTTTGATTGGATCGAAGAAACAGAACTCGTTGGTGAGTTAGGCTATGAATCTCTTCGTAGCTCGGATTGCTATTGTTTTACTCTCAATGATGGATGTTTTGAAAAAAACACGGAGATTTGTTTCTGAGCGATGATCTGAATAATTATCCGGGACAGCAATATACGCAACCGGAGAAAGATATATTTGGATGTTTCTCGGATGCTTTGCCGGGTCATTGGGGGGCGAACGTTGTTGCTGCGACGTGAGCAGATTGTAGCGATGGAGGAGAAGCGACCGGTACGAAGACTGTTTCCTTTCGACTATTTGATAGGTATCGATGGCTTTTCCCGAATGGGGGCTTTCTATTGTAGAAATGATTTTCCGTTCGGTACGAAGCTCGGCTAAATCAAGGAATGCGGTTTTTCTTCCATAAGAGACCTTTGGGAACTATTTCGTAGGAATAGGCTTTCTCAAAGGCTTGGTGTCCGGCATCTGTCATAAGTCCTCGGTCTTCAAGATTGATACAACGTTCTTTGTTTAACTCAGTCCAATGACTTCCTTTGCGATGAGGTGAAAGCCGCTGTGCAAGGCATCCGTCTGGCAATTTCTTTAGAGTTGAATCAATCCACCTGAAGCACAATGCTTCTTCAACAACTTCAATGTATGGAATACATTCGTATGTGGGCTGTTTAGAGCGTGAAGTTACAACCCAACACGATTTCACCCGATTATGGTTGACCTTCAGCCATTCTCTCAACTCGATGCGGTCTGTGAAGTCTAGTAGATTGATAATTTCCATATTTGCCTCCAACTGATATGTTATTAATCCAACTGTTTTCTATAAACTGAGTCCAATGTATTTCCTTCTTTATCTTTCCATACCAACCAGCCGTTGTTGCTGCTACCAATACAGAAATCTGCGGCAGTACTGGGACTTGAAAAAGTTTTATCTGATGTCAATACCAATATTCCGTTCTCAGTAGAAGTGTAATCTTGAAGCATCTTTTCTCGTTTTTCTTTCCAGTTGAAAGACGGAACCATTGTTTTGGCAACAGTACTTCCTTTTAGGACTGTGAATCCATCGGAACTGTAGAAACCTTTTGCATTGCATCCTCTACCTTTGGTGTAGAATAGATGTTCTTCTTTGGGTTGTGATACTTCAAAAATATTGCAACCGATAAATGATGCCAAAAACTTCACATCTTCGAAAAATTCATTCATTGAGTCCTGTTGATGCTCCGGTAGGTTAGGGGCTTTAGGAATTTGTTTATTATCGCTTAAAACAAAAGCGTTTGCTTTCTTGGCTTCGGCTATAGCTTTATGTTCTAGGTATTGCACATCAACTTTAGTCATATCGGCGTCTTTCGATACAAATATGAGTGCTTTTTGCCAAAACGATTTTTTGCTATCGTGGTCTTTTACACGTTCTTTAAAGTTCTCCGTTTCACCTATATACGCCTGCGGCTTGGTTGATTCATCTTCCCCCAGCAATATATAGAATGCAGGTTTTTGTAACTTCTCTTGTGTATTCAAATAAGAGAGATTAGAACGTGGTACGACAAACATTTGGCAAATTTTGTTGCTAATGAATGCGTATTGAGTTCCTTTTGGGTCTCCATCAATGAGATATGTTGTTACTGTCTTTCCCATAAATATGTCTAAATTCAATTACTTTGAGGTATAACTCATTTAAGAACTGACTTTTCTTAATGCAAATATACACTATTATCGAATATAATTCCCTATATTTGTCTAATAAAATCATATCAAGTAATGAAACTGAATAGAATAAAGACTGTTTTATCCGAAAAAGGTATTTCTCAAACGTGGTTAGCTAAACAGCTAGATAAGAGTTTCAGTATGGTCAATGCCTATGCCTGTAATCGGATTCAGCCTAATTTGGAAACCTTGCAACGGATTGCGGAGATATTACAAGTTGATTTGAAGGATTTGATAACCGATAAAAAAGAAAGGTTACAATAAATTATTTAATACGGTTAGGAGGTTCTGGTTCCTTTTGTAACCTGTTGCAGATGTGCCTATGAACTTCTGATAATATATATTATTAAGAATATGACTCCTGAAGAAAAAGCAAGAATAAAGATAGACCAGTGGTTTGCCGATGCTGGTTGGAAAGTAGTCAACAGGGAGGATTATGAACCTACTTGTACGGCTGTAGCCATAAGAGAAGGTTTATTGAAAGGAAATCTTGAGGCAGATTATTTCCTTTTCATTAATGGAAAAGCAGTAGGGGTACTTGAAGCTAAGCGTGAAGAAACAGACGCTTTTGCCTCCAAAGTATGCGAGCAAGCAGCCTTATACGCAAGAAGTGTTCCGAATATCTATCAGGCATATCAAAAGCCATTGCCTTTTATCTTCACTTCGAATGGTAAGGAACTATATTGCTGTGATTTTCGTGAACAAGATTCTTGTTTCAGGCAGGTCATGAATATCCCTACACCACATGAATTGGTAAAGAGGCTGGGAATTGAAGATGCATTTGCCGGACTCCCTACATTGAAAAAGAAAGGGCTGCGTGATTGCCAATATGAGGCAGTGACAGAACTTGAAAAGAGTTTCCGTGCCGGGCAAAATCGGGCGTTGATGGTTCTTGCCACCGGTGTGGGTAAAACATATACTGCTTGTCTTGCTGCCTACCGGATGCTTTCTTATACACCAATGCGTAGAGTGTTGTTTCTTGTAGACCGAAATAATCTTGGAAAACAAGCAGAAGGAGAATTTGGGACCTTCCGTCTGACAGAGAACGGGGAGGCTTTCAATACTATCTTTACGGTCAATCGCCTTCGCTCGTCTTCTATTCCTTCTGATAGCAATGTCGTTATTTCTACAATACAACGTCTATTCTCATTCTTGAAAGGAGAAACTATTGAGGATAATGATGATGACGAGAATGAACCTATAGAGGAAGTAACCTTGCCTCCTAATCCCAACTTACCGCACGACTATTTTGATATGATTATCATAGACGAGTGCCATCGCTCCATTTATGGGAACTGGCGCAAGGTGCTGGAGTATTTCGATACGGCAAGATTGGTTGGTCTGACCGCAACTCCTATCCCTGAAACAATGGCATTCTTCAATAATAACTGCATTGTTAACTACACATTGGAAAAGAGTATTGTTGATGGCGTGAATGTGGATTGTCGGGTATATAGAATAAAAACGCAAGTCACAGAAACGGGTGGGGCTATATTAGAGGGTGAGAAATTTAAAGAAGAAACAAGATATACAGGTGAGGTTAAGATTGTAAGTAGTAAGGAAACCAAAATCTATACAAATAAAGAACTTAATCGGAGTATTATCAATCCGGCACAGATAAAGTTAGTCCTTTCGACCTATCGGGATGTGGTTTATACGGAATTGTTTAATGACCCGCAACGTGAACCAAATATGGACTTTTTGCCCAAAACATTGATTTTTGCTCTCAATGAAGCTCATGCTACAAATATCGTACAAATAGCTAAAGAGGTGTTTGGACGGACTGATGACCGCTTTGTTCAGAAAATTACCTATTCGGCAGGCGACAGTAACGAACTGATACGCCAATTCCGTAACGACAAGGATTTCCGTATTGCTGTCACCTGTACGTTGGTTGCCACCGGAACAGATGTAAAGCCGCTGGAAGTGGTGATGTTCATGCGTGATGTGGAGTCATTGCCTTTGTATATTCAGATGAAAGGGCGTGGAGTACGTACTATTGGTGATGAGCAACTTCGCAATGTTACCCCGAACGCATTCAGCAAGGATTGTTTTTATTTGGTTGATGCGGTAGGCGTGACGGAACATGCGCAAACAGTGGCACCTATAGATGATGCTCCTACAACAAAGACGATTACTCTAAAGGAGCTATTAGAATGTATTAGTCATGGCTATATTCCTGACGAGTATCTCAAACGGCTTGCTGCAACGCTTGCCCGAATATACAACAAGGCGGATGATCCGCAACGGAAAGAGTTTGTCCGTTTGTCTCATGATGACATGAAGGAACTTTCTGCCAGAATATACGATGCACTGGAGAAAGGCATTCTTCCACCGTTTGTAATCACTGATGAGCCTAACAATGAACGTAAGGGGCTAGTCGCTCCGCTTGCCAATCATGCAGATGCTCGGAAATACCTTCTTATACTTGCAGCCGGATTCGTCAATACATTGATGCCGGGTGAAGATACGCTTATCTCCAAAGGGTTCTCCATTGAGGAAGCAAAAAATACGACAGAGGCTTTTGAAGATTTTTGTAAAAAGTACTATGACGAAATAGAGGCACTGCGCATCATTTACAACAATGAGGGAGAGCCTATAACCTATTCGATGCTAAAGGATTTGGAGAACAGACTTAAAATGGCAAACAATCATTTTACATCCAAACAACTCTGGAACTCTTATGCCATAGTTAACCCTAAAGTGGTAAGGCGTTCCATTACCAAAGAAGAAAGCGATGCATTGACCAATATCATACAACTTGTGCGCTTTGCTTTCCACCAAATCGAACGATTGGATAGCGTAGTTACTACCTCTAAACAGTTTTTCAATCTTTGGTTAGGGCAAAACCAGCGTGAAATAACTGACAAACAGCGAGAGGTTATCAGTCGTATTGTGGATTACATCGCTTCTAACGGAGCTTGTACTATCAGAGATATTCGTGAAGATGATGCTACCCATGCAGCCCAAATGATTAGAGCGTTTGGCAATATGCAGAAGGCGGACGAGGCACTTCATTCACTTTACACATTTGTAGTTTTAAGAAAAGCAGCATAAAGAAATGGTAATAAATAATACAACAGAGCAATCGCTCACCAAAAAAGTATGGAATCTGGCAACCACTCTTGCCGGACAAGGAATTGGATTTACTGATTATATTACCCAACTGACCTATCTTTTATTCTTGAAGATGGATGCCGAAAATGTAGAAATGTTTGGAGAAGAGTCGGCTATTCCAACTGGTTATCAGTGGGCAGATTTGATAGTACTTGATGGCTTGGATTTGGTAAAACAATATGAAGAGACCCTTAAATTGCTTAGTGAGCAGGATAATCTGATAGGTACGATTTATACGAAGGCGCAAAACAAGATAGACAAGCCTGTTTATCTGAAAAAGGTCATCACCATGATTGATGAGGAGCAATGGCTCATTATGGACGGTGATGTGAAAGGAGCTATCTACGAAAGCATTCTTGAAAAGAACGGACAAGACAAGAAAAGCGGGGCAGGACAGTATTTTACTCCTCGTCCACTTATTCAGGCAATGGTAGATTGTATCAATCCGCAAATGGGGGAAACGGTTTGTGACCCGGCTTGTGGAACGGGTGGATTCTTGCTTACAGCTTACGATTATATGAAAGGTCAGTCAGCAAGTAAAGAAAAACGTGATTTCTTGCGTGACAAAGCTTTGCATGGTGTGGATAATACGCCTTTAGTGGTGACGCTTGCTTCCATGAATCTTTATTTGCATGGTATTGGTACAGACCGTAGTCCGATTGTTTGTGAGGATTCTTTGGAAAAAGAACCGTCAACTCTTGTAGATGTGATTCTTGCCAATCCTCCTTTTGGAACTCGTCCGGCTGGATCGGTGGATATTAACCGCCCGGATTTTTATGTAGAGACCAAGAATAACCAGTTAAATTTCCTCCAGCACATGATGCTTATGCTCAAAACGGGAGGACGTGCAGCAGTTGTACTTCCTGATAATGTTCTCTTTGAGGCTGGAGCAGGTGAGACTATTCGTAAACGCTTATTGCAGGATTTTAATTTGCATACTATCTTGCGTTTACCTACAGGTATTTTCTATGCCCAAGGCGTAAAAGCCAACGTGTTGTTTTTCAGCAAAGGACAACCGACCAAGGAAATATGGTTTTACGACTACCGTACAGATATAAAGCATACGCTTGCCACCAATAAACTGGAACGGCATCATTTGGATGATTTTGTTTCTTGCTATAATAATCGAGTAGAGACATACGATGCAGAAAATAATCCGCAAGGTCGTTGGCGTAAATACCCTGTAGATGAAATTCTTGCCAGAGACAAAACAAGTCTTGACATTACTTGGATAAAGCAAGGTGGTGAAGTGGACAACCGTTCATTGGCAGAACTGATGGCTGATATAAAGGATAAAAGCCAAACGATAAGTGCTGCTGTGGTTGAACTTGAAAAGCTGCTTGCGAATATTGAAGAAAATTGAGTTATGGGAAAAGAGATTATCACAAATGATAAAGATATAAACGACCTGTTCTTGAAGGTTGTTAACCTTGTCACGCAGGCAAGGGAACGTGTGGCAACAGCCGTCAATATAGCTGAGGTTTATACTAAGTTCCATATCGGACAATATATAGTAGAATATGAGCAAAAGGGGGAGACAAGAGCCGAATATGGAAAGGCGGTGCTGAAAGAACTCTCCAAACGTCTGACTGATAGGTTGGGAGATGGATGGTCATATTCAACGCTTAAGAATATACGGCAGTTTTATATTGTTTTTTCTAAAGGGCTAACCAGTGGTTGTCCAAAGCCGGGTCAAAAGGCTAACCAGTGGTTAGCCGATTATCCGAAGTCAGAGGAATGTATCTCTGAGCCGACATTCGCTCTCTCATGGTCTCATTATCTTATACTGATGAGGGTGGAAAATCCGGATGCCCGCAGTTTCTATGAAATAGAATGTACTCAACAACAATGGTCTAAAAGACAACTCAGCCGTCAAGTAGGAAGCTGTCTTTATGAGAGATTGGCTTTGAGCCGTAACAAAGATGAAGTAATGCGGTTGGCTAAGGAAGGACAATCTATTGAGAAACCATCAGACATTATCAAGAATCCCATCACATTAGAGTTTCTTGGTCTAAAACCCGATGCAGTTTATTCAGAGTCTAAATTAGAGAATGCCATTATCAACAAGATGCAGCAATTCCTATTAGAACTTGGCAAAGGATTTCTATTTGAAGCAAGGCAGAAAAGGTTCACATTTGATGAGCAGCATTTCTTTGTTGACTTGGTGTTTTACAATCGTTTGCTACAATGCTATGTGCTTATAGATTTGAAGATAGACAAACTAACTCACCAAGACCTTGGGCAGATGCAGATGTATGTCAACTATTACGACCGCTATGTCAAACAAGACTTTGAAAAGCCGACAATTGGTATTCTACTGTGTAAGGAGAAGAACGATGCACTAGTGGAACTTACCTTGCCTAAGGATGCTAACATCTATGCTTCTGCTTATCAACTCTATCTCCCCAACAAGGCTTTATTGCAAGCTAAGGTGAAGGAATGGATTGAAGAGTTTGAAGAAAATGAGGTATTAAAGAAACTGGAAGAACATGAATAGTAATTGTGCAGTTTTGGCTGCACAATTACAAACAGAAATATAACGATGGATACAAAAGCGTTACGTCAAAAGATACTCGACCTTGCGATACATGGAAAACTTGTACCCCAAGATCCCAACGATGAACCAGCATCAGTTCTGCTCGAACGAATCAAGGCTGAAAAAGAACGACTGATAAAAGAAGGCAAAATCAAGCGGAGCAAGAAGTCTGCAAAGACTTCCGATACGCCCCATTATGAGAACGTGCCGTTTGAGGTGCCGGAATCATGGGTGTGGACAACGATTGAAGAAATATGCTCAAAGATAGGTTCTGGTAGCACACCAAGGGGAAGTAACTATTCTGCGAACGGGATTCCATTTTTCCGCTCGCAAAATGTATATAATGACAGACTTGTTTATGATGACATCAAGTATATTTCCGAAGAAGTTCATCAGAAGATGAAAGGCACGGAAGTGCTTGCTAACGACTTGTTGCTGAATATTACTGGTGGTTCATTGGGAAGATGCGCCGTAGTTCCTGCTGATTTTAATTGTGGTAATGTCAGTCAACACGTTTGTATTATGCGTTCTGTTTTAGTTGAGCCTGAATATTTTCATGTGTTAGTTTTATCTTCATACTTCGCTAAATCTATGAAAATTACGGGTAGTGGTCGTGAAGGTTTGCCAAAATACAATTTAGAACAGATGGGGTTTCCTTTGCCACCTTTAACAGAGCAACAACGCATAGTTGCCGAGATTGAACATTGGTTTGCTTTAATTGACCAAATAGAACAAGGCAAAGCCGACTTACAGACCATCATCAAACAAACTAAAAGCAAAATTCTTGATCTTGCTATTCATGGCAAGTTGGTACCACAAGATCCGAATGACGAACCTGCCATAGAACTCTTAAAGCGCATAAATCCCGACTTTACACCTTGTGATAACGGGCATTATACGCAGTTACCTGATGGATGGTGTTATGCAACGATAAAAGAGGTGTTCATTATCAACCCTAAAAATAAGGCTGATGATGATGTTGAAGTGGGGTTTGTTCCGATGGCAAATATTACTGATGGTTACAATAACACTTTTAAATACGAGACGAAACAATGGGGTAAAATTAAAACTGGTTTTACTCATTTCGCAAATGGAGACATTGCAGTTGCGAAAATATCTCCTTGTTTGGAGAATAGGAAATCGGTAGTTCTAAAAGGATTACCAAACGGTATTGGCGTAGGAACAACAGAGCTTCATGTGTTTAGACCTCTATTTCTTGATGTCCAATATGGGCTTTACTTCTTCAAATCAGATTATTTCATAAGCCAATGTGTAGGCTCTTTTAATGGAGTTGTTGGGCAACAAAGAGTAAGTAAAAATATCATCGAAAATATGATTATTGCCATTCCTCCAATAAATGAGCAAAAACGGATTGCTTGTGCCGTTCATAAAATATTTGCTAAATTGGATATGATAATGGAGAGTTTATAAACTCCCCATTATCATATCTAAAGAGGTGAAAATTGTTTCTATTCTGTCAATTATTCGCTTTTGTTCTGAAAGTGGAGGTAAGTGTATAGGCATTGATAAAAATTTATCAAGAATCAGATTGCGCAACCCCGTAGTTTGAGTTTGCATCAATCTCATATCTCCTTTCTGATATTTTGCCAGAATATAATAGTATAGGAATTTACTTAATACTATGTTGTTATTCCTTGTTCTTAATGCCATTGTAAAATTACTGAATGAAAAAACACCACTTTTGCCCTCATAGAGAATTGTTCTTCCAACAGGATTATTATCACTACCACCTGATTTTTCTACAATCAAATCGCCATTTTCCAAATGACGTTTAGCAAAGGTTCGTTGTTCAACATCAATGTACTCTATATTTGAATAATCTAACTTAAAGTCCTTAGTGAAATTTGCATTGCGTATAACCCCCACATTAACAAATGGTTCTTTCTTCCCTTTCCACAATCCATTGATGTTTTCGCATAAATCTTTGAGTGTAACAACGCACCATCCATCAGGTAACTGCGTATAATGCCCGATACGTTCCATTATATTATTACCATATTCATTCTAAATCAATGTAGTATGGTAACAAAATTCAAAAATCATTTGGCAAAGACTAATCTTGCCAAGAACACTGTCACCTCGTATGTGTGGACGGTGCAGTATTTCCTCAATCATTATGGGGAAGTAAACAAAAAGAACCTTTTGGCATATAAGGGGTATTTGGTTGAGAACTTCAAGCCACAGACGGTGAACCTTCGGCTGCAAGGTATCAACAAGTATCTTGAATTTACGAAACAGGAGAAACTGAAAGTGAAGTTCGTAAAAGTGCAGCAAAAGAACTTTTTGGAAAATGTAATTAGCAATGCCGATTACAAATTCCTTAAAACCCAACTTAAAGCTGATGGTTACGATGAGTGGTATTTCATCGTGTGGTTTATGGCTGCTACAGGGGCACGTGTCAGCGAACTACTCCATATCAAAGCAGAACATGTACAAATCGGGCATCTTGACCTATATAGCAAGGGAGGAAAGATACGCCGTTTGTATATCCCGAAAAACTTGCGCACGGAGGCTGCGAAATGGCTCAAAGAAATAGGACTTACTTCTGGCTACATCTTTCTGAATCGGTTTGGACAGCGCATTACCACTCGTGGAATAGCTTCTCAACTCAAACATTTTGCCGAGAAATACGGAATGAACAAGGAGGTTGTTTATCCTCATTCATTCCGTCATCGTTTCGCCAAAAACTTTCTGGATCGTTTTAACGACCTAGCTCTACTTGCTGACCTTATGGGGCATGAGAGCATTGAAACCACTCGTATTTATCTGCGCAGAACTGCCAGCGAACAACAGAAAATTGTTGATAAAGTCGTGAACTGGTAAAGTTACATCAGTCCTTAGAAGTGTATTTGATTACACTTCTAAGGCATTTTGAATGTTATCAAGAACAGAAAACAATTCTTCTATTTTTTGAACGATTCGTTGTTGCTCATTGATAGGAGGAAATGGAAAATATAAATTCTCCAATACACCAATATATAATTCTTTTTGATTTGTACTTCCTGCCAAATTATCTTCTATGTATTGTTGAATAAGTTGAGAAGACATATAAGCAAATACATATTCGGAATTGATTTCTTCATATGTTCTTACAACTGATACATGAGAATCTGGAACCACGAAAGGATATTTGCCCAAATAACTTTCATCAAAAAGTCTGGTTCTTCCAACTGTTCCAGTTCCTGTTGAATTAACAAGTACATCACCTGTTTGTAATTTATATTTTGAGTCCCATTTATTTATTGTAGAAGGGTCTAAAAACCTTGCTTGTTCTAATGAAATACCTCCTTCTTTCAAATTACATTTTTGAGCGAATACAGGATATGTCTTATCGTCTTCCGAATATTTGGGAGATTTTCCTCTAGACAAAAACGAACACAAATCATTCAACTTACACCAATTCCATCCATTTGGAACATCAAACGTATAATGCCCGTTATCACAAGGTGTAAAGTCGGGATTTATGCGCTTTAAGAGTTCTATGGGAGGTTCGTCATTCGGGTCTTGCGGCACAAGTTTGCCATGTATCGCAAGGTCAAGAATTTTGCTCTTGGCTTGTTTTATTACAGTCAGCAAATCACCTTTACCATTCTTGACTATGTCAATTAACGAAATCCACTTATCCATCTCTGCTACAATTCTTCCTTGTTCCTTTAATGGAGGAATAGGTATCATTAATTGCGACAGTTTTTGGGCATTGATGTTAGACTGATTAACAGCATCTGTTTTCACATCATAACACCAATCACGATAATAGCCGCTATTCATTACAGTGTTAAGGTAGTCAGGAGAAATCAATAAAGGTTTAATACGAATAAGATAGCCTGCATATATGGCTGGTTGTTCTTCCTTGTAGATTGCCGTTTTTCCAACCCATTCACTACTATTTGTGCGATTAAACAGTAAATCGTTTTTTTCAAGAGAGTATTGTTCAATATCTTCATCATTCGAAGAATACACTAAATTCGAATAATCTATTGTACCAACATTAGTAATATTCCCCATTCGTAAAACAGCTATTTTACCCACACTTGATGATTTCTCAGAAGTTCCATATTTTAATTCGCATACAATATCATCTAGCCTGCACCACACCCATGATTCCGGCACCTCAAACGGCACGTTCTCATAATGGGGCGTATCGGAAGGAAAAAAGGAGAGAAAAAATCCTCTCCTTAACTCTAAACCATGTATTAGACATTTAAGTTTTTCATCGGCAATCCATAATTGTTTTGGTTGAAAATTTATATGCAGCATATTCACATTCATACTAATCAGCCTTCTTCATTCTAATGGTACAAGTTACATTTGATAAATAGAATAAGAAACAAAGCACTTATTCTGCATTTATCCGATAAATAACCATCGGAAACAATGCTGTCATTGCAGCAGGTTTGATCGTGACAAGAGAGGTTCCGGCAAATACAGTTGTGGGCGGTGTTCCTGTCAGACATATCCGTAATATCAAGGAATAAAGAAAGGAGAAAACAATAGAAAGTTATAAGCAAATATGCCCTCATGCTCTCATTATGCATATAATCAATTGATAATGAGTGTTGAATGAATGATGGTAGCATATTTTAGAAGAAACAATTTGCCCTCATGCTCTCACTGTTTAATTATACTGATTACTATATAATGTGTTTATATTCAATGTGATATAGCTGAATTCGTTTCAAAATCACTCAGATGAGAAAAGAGTCTATTTTGCCGTTTTAGGTGAAGAAAAATGGCATAATGCCTACAAGATCCCTTTTATATACACGAATCTTATCATATTTTGCTAGGAGAAACAACGGTAACTACTGCATTTTAGGGAGTTCTTGATAGTTTATATAGAGATCATTATATGATAATCGGTCATTCATATTGCAGTTCTTTACTATGGGAAATTGCTTAATCACGTTTGTGATTAGACTTAATCACACTTGTGATTAACTTTAGTCACATTTGTGATTAGAGTTAGTCACACTAGTGAGTAAGCAATTGCGAATAATAGAAAGAACAAATAGCAAAGTACGATGAGTAGAACTTGTCAGCATGAAAATGTAATCGGATGTTTGTAAAATAGAGTATACTGTGATGAAAAAGCTCAAAATGCGATGGTTGACAAACTTTTGAATTAAGACTTTGTATGTGTTCATGTTGTTGGATATCAGATAGATATACTCTTTTTGTTTGTTCTGTAGAATGAGGGCATGAGGGCAAAGATACTTTTTGAAATATGCTATTATTATTCGTTTTGTATTAATTATCAATATGTTAACTTCTTAGTGAGAGCATGAGGGCATAATTGCTTATAACTTTCTATTAATATTGGTGTTATGTTGAGTCGATTTATTGTGAAATACAGAAGTGTTTTTAATGCTTGTTGTAGCAATTATTAAAAATAATCGCTAAGAAACGTTTTTCCTATTTAAGAAATTATTATATTTGTACCGACTATTCTACTATGGCGTAGTAGAACGTTATATATTTTAAGAAGCGTTATTGAAATTATCTTCTATCATCAAACTTCGCAACTTTGATAAAGGTCTGAAGATGATAACAACAACGCTCACGTCTGTGTTATATACCTGCCATTACTGTGGCATCTATATACCTAATGGCGTGGGTGGCTGTTGTTTATCTAGACCAAGGCAATGCGAAGGCCCGATGATAAGATAAACAAGATACAGCCCTCACGCTTTTTTTTATTAACCGCCGAACAGAGGAGGGGGAGTTAGGCAAAGTCTTTTGACAAGATAGACTGATCTAACATTTACAGACGTATGAAAACAACACTGCAAGCGGGAATGCGTATCCTTATTTCCCGTTATCTGTCAAGTCGAGGTTGCGGAGACACAGTATATGTCACCGGACCGCCAGGAATCTTCTGCCCACAGACGGCAATTATAGCATCTTTTTATAAAAAATATTCTATGTTACATAATTGGGGCGCATAATGTCTGAACAGAATCATTGAAAAATTATAATCTAAATTTATTGTACGGAAATTATGGAAACAAACAATATGGAAATGTATGAGGCTCCTAAAGTGGAGGTTATCGAAGTAGAAGTGGAAAAAGGATTTGCAGTAAGTGGTGGAACAGAAGACTATGACCAACATCCTTGGTAATTGAAATAAATAATTTAAAAACATACACGTATGAAAAAGATATTGTTCACATCTTTGGCTGTTCTTGGATTAGGAATAACCGGTTGTTCCAATGAAGATTTGGGCGTGGCGAAAAGTGGCGTTGATGAAGTATGTGCCACTATGGGAGATGCTGAATCGCGTACTGCTATGAATGGCAATTCTGTCGTTTGGAGTACAGGTGACGAGATTGGCATTTTTGTAACGAATGGAAGTTCTTCTACATATACTAACACTAATTATTCATTATCCAGTGGAGCCGGGACCAAGTACGCAGGGTTCTCAGGAGTACTGGAAGGTGAGAATCCTGTAAAGAAAGCTGCTTTTTATCCTTATGGCAGCGATGCTTCTTATGATGGAAGTAAAATATCATTAACGTTGAAGGATACCTATAATTATAAGGAAGGAGAAAACAGCAGTGCTCTTATGGCTTGCCAAATAAATGAGAGCGCACAGGATGTCTTGGCATTTAAAAATGCAGGTGCCCTGATGAGCATAACTGTCAATAATATCCCGAAGGACTATACTTGGGCGAAATTGACTTCTATGACCGCTCAAGGAAAAACTACTGTTCCAACCATTGCTGGAAATGCACAAATAGCATTCTCCGAAGGTATCCCTACATTGACAACCATAGGAACATTAAATTCCTCTTCCATAACTATAAACTTTACTGCTGGCAATGACGTGGCCAGTAAAACATTCTATTTCCCGTTGCCTGTAGCCGAGTATCCTGCCTTGGAACTTTCCATTGGTAATGGCTCTACAAGCCAGGTTTTAAAGACAAAAGCTTTAGATGCTAAACGTAACGAACGTTATACCACAACTATAACGTTGGACGAAGTATCCGGAAGTGTACCGACAACAGTTGAAAGTGTATCAGCGGTAGCCGATGCTTTAGCAACAACTAATTCGGTTTCTGTGACTGATGTGGCTCCAACTGAAACCAGTCCTACAGTTTCAATACCGAAAAAAAATACACCGGCAGAAAATGTCAGCATATCCTTTGAAAAGATTTCTACTACTGCTACTGTTGCTATAAAAGAAGCGAGCACTGGCGCTAGTGGTAATTCAGCACCTGAAAACGTGTTGGTATCTGTACCGCAATTAGATACTGCGCCTAAATTTGAGATAGAGCTGCCTTCTTCTACCGTAACTTTGGCTGCCAATGGCGAAACAGCTACTTATGATGAAGTAACGGCAACTACTGCTGCAAATACATTGGTTCTTGATAAAGGGATTACGGTTAATACATTGAAGGTAAAAGCCGGTAATGTAAGAGTGAAGAGTGGTGCCAAAGTAACAGCCATCAGTCGTGAAAGCGGTAACACTTCAACTGTCATTATTTATAAAGAAGAGGGGGCTGAATTACCCAATCTGTCCGGTAATGACGCATTTGAAGTAGTTGATGCTGCCGTAGCCGACTTGCAAAATGTCGCAAAAAATGGTGGAACTTATACTCTTGCCACAGACTTGGCGGGAGATTTTACTATTTCCGCAACAAAGGAAGTTATCATCAATTTGAACGGTCATAAAATTACCAACAAATCTGGCGATACATTTACCGTAAACAAAGATAGTAAACTGACAATCAACGGAAATGGTACAGTGGATAATGTAAGTCATGGGAAGACTTGTATCTATAATAACGGTACAGTAATTCTTAATGACGGAACCTATATTAGAAGTAAGGAAAACGGTCAGAATTCAGAAAGTTCAGGTGGTAACAGCTATTATAATATTCTGAATCATGGCGAGATGACGATTAATCCAAATGTGGAGATATCGCAAAACGGGCATTATTCTTCGATGATAGCCAATGGGTATTATGATTATACCAATACGAATCCGCGAAATGGATATGTAAGTGGTACCAATCATCAGAATCCTTCACTTATCATAAACGGTGGTACATTTGCCGGAGGTCTTAATACCATTAAAAATGATGATGGAGCCCAGCTTGTCATCAACGACGGTACGTTCACCAATATGTCTCAGGCAACCGTACAGAATCATCATGTGGCTGAAATCAAAGGAGGTACATTCAATACGACTGGTTCCGCTCAGTATGTGGTGGATAATGAAGGTCATAATGGTGCAGCCAATGACTTGGGACAGATGACTATCAGTGGTGGTACACTGAATGGCAAGATTTATGTGGTTGGTGCAGGTGCATCGCTGGCTGTTACCGGTGGTACTTTTTCCGATCCGTCCGCACTTTTATACTTAAGCGGTAATGCTAACGTGAAGATACGTTTGAATGGAGACGCTACTTGTAATGGCTTTAAAACGCAAAGTGGACAATCTGTAGAATTGGACTTGAACAACCATGTGCTTACACTTGCTAAACCGACCGTTGGCTCGGCTGGCACAGAAACGAACAGTTGTCAATTGTTGAAAGGTTCTACCGTTACTATGAAAAACGGAACACTGGCAAGTGATAATGATAAAATTATGATTCAGAACTACTGTAATTTGACGTTGGATGCTATGACAGTGAAGGGGCTAAATGCCTTATATGTATTGAGTAACAATTGTGGTAATATTTTGATTAGCAATACTACGATTAATGCCGGAACTGGTGCATATGCATTTGATGTTTGCGGCTATTCAACCTACACTGACGGAGTTAAAGTAACTGTTAAAGGTACTAGTATTATTAATGGTAACGTGGAATTATCAAAAAGTACCGGAAACACCGAACCTATGGAATTGAATATTGAGGGTGGTACTTTTAACGGCAATTTGGTTGTTGATTCATCGATAACAAATGCTTCCTCTATCATTAACGTGACTGGTACTCCTTCTTTTAAAGGAACCGGTTGGGATAGTTATAAAAAATAAGAGAATTATTTGCTATCATGTTATTAGTCATGGCAGAAAGTGATTTGTAATAAAAGAAGGTCGTCCTGTCTCGAAAGGTCGGGCGGCTTTCTTTTTTTAAGATTAGAAGATTATGAAACTTAATCCCCATTTCAAACTCCGCTCCATAGCCGGAGAAATAATAATTGTGAACCAAGGTGTTCCCGATACTGATTTGACCCGTATTATTTCCTTTAATTTTTCCGCTTGCTTACTTTGGAAACGACTTTCGGGAAAGGATTTCACTTTACAAGAGGCAGCCTTGGTGTTGGTGGAATCTTATCATATTCCTCAAGAGCAGGCCGAAAGAGATGTGGTGATTTGGGCAGATGCACTAAAAAAATGTTCAGCCTTACTTGATTGATATAACAATGGATATAATACTCGATAAACCGGAGCAAATGCTATTTGCCTTGCTCCGATCCGCGTTGAACAGCACAAAGCCGGTTAGTGAAATCCTTTTTACCGATATATCTCCTGCCCTTTGGCAGGCGTGTTACAAACTAGCTTGCACTCAGGGAGTGATGGCCTTGGCATGGGACGGAATACAGACCCTGCCGGCCTGTTTGCAACCCCCGAAGGCTTTGAAATTAAACTGGGCGATGGCGGTAGAGAACTATGAAAAACGCTACCGGCGGTACTGCCATACCATAGCCGAACTTTCAGCTTTTTATAAAACGCATGGCATTACCACGGTCCAGTTGAAAGGAGTGGGCCTCTCCACCTATTATCCCATTCCTTCGCACAGGGAAGGGGGAGATATAGACATCTTCACTTATTCGGCAGACCATTCCCGGAAAAGTGATGCCGAGGCCAACCGGCTGGCAGACCGGTTAATGGAAGAAAAAGGAATAGAGGTAGACCTTGAACACTCCGAAAAGCATAGTATGTTTTACTATAAAGGTATTCCGATAGAAAATCATAAAACCTTCATTAATTCGGAAACATACCATATAGCGGTGAAGATGGATAAGCTCCTTCAAGAACTGCTACGACCCGTATCGGCGGAATTGGACGGAAAATACCCCATTTTCATTCCATCTTCCACTTTTAATACTGTATTTCTCGCTTTTCATGCCGCCCAGCATTACGCACGCGGCCTGGCGCTTCATCATCTTTGCGACTGGGCTTGCCTGCTGAATAGATACGGCCTGCATATTCCTGAGGAAGTGACGGATATTCGTTTTAGAAATATGATGCTGGCAATGACTCACCTTTGTAATGATTATTTAGGAACTTCCGTTCCTGTATATGGAGGAGAAGGGTTGGCGGAGGAAATCTTGCGGGAAATCATCCGGCCACCCTATACTAAGTTTGTTCCGGCGAAGAATAAATGGAGTATTCTGGTTTATAAAACCAAACGTATGCTGCATACTCATCGTGCGTGTAACAGCGTGTTGCGCATTTCACTGTGCAAATGGGTTGGAATTTCTATTCTGTTGCATCTGCGCTCTCCCCATACCATCTTCCAAACGGAACGAAAATAGGCGGTTTATGTTGAAAAGAATCTGCCGTTTGTTGTTGCCTGATGAAAGGAAAATGGGGATAAGGGTGGTTTGTGCCGTATTTCTTTGCGCATTACTTGACTTTGCCGGACTCGCTGCCCTGTTGCCTGTCTTGTTTTTTCTGTTGGATGACGGGAGGGATAAAGATGCCGCCCTGTTATTTTGTCTGGTGGCAATAGTCTTTATTTTGGTGAAAAACGCTTTGGTAGCGGGGCTTTCACGTTTTCAAAACCATTTTCTGATGTCTCTTTACCGTCGGCTCAGCTTTTCTCTCTTTACTTCTTACTATCAACGGGGATTATTGTTTATACGCAGCAGGGGGAGTATCCGGCTGGGATATGAGGTAAATTATATTTGTTATGCTTTTTCTTTAAATCTTCTTTCCCCCTTGCTTCGCATGACAGGAGAACTGCTGCTTATTTTATGGGTGACGGCAGCTTTGTTGGTTTACGCTCCGTTGACGGTACTGATGCTGTATATTGCCTTTCTGCCTTTTATGTTGATTTACGGATGGGGGATCAGGAAACCGATGCGCCGTTATGGTGAGCAGGAGCAGCAGGCTCGTCGTGAGCAGTCCCGGCTGGTCACGGAAACGATGAAAGGGTATGCCGAATTGGAACTGAATGCGGCGTTTCCTTTTTTTCAGCAGGCATTCGCCGAGAGGATAAGGAAAATCAGTGAGAGCCGTTTGAAACTGGAAATGATACAGCACCTTCCTTTTTGCCTTTCCGAAATGGCAGTTATATCGGGACTGACCTTGCTCACCGTTTTCGGAACAGGGGATATCAAAGCGCTGGTAGGTGTCTTTGCTGTGGCGGCTTTCCGGCTGTTACCCGCTTTGCGCGGCATCTTAGGTGGTTGGACACAAGTACAGAATGCGGTCTATTCTCTGCGGATTATAGAGGAAGGGTTGGGGGATAAGGGGATAGAAGCAGTTTCTCCATCATGGGGGCAGGAAGCGTTTTCTTTTCAAAAAGAGATACGGATAGAACACCTCACCTATGCTTATCCTGAAAGTAAAGAGGTTCTAAAGGATTTTTGTTGTACTATTCGTAAAGGGGAATATGTAGGTATCTGTGGTGAGAGTGGCGTGGGTAAGTCTACCTTGTTTTATCTGCTTTTGGGATTTGTCACTCCGGATAAAGGCGCTATTCGGATAGATGGCAGGCCGCTTGTCGATGTGCCGAGGCAGGAATGGCATCGCAAGGTGGGATATGTGCAACAGGAAGTGTTTGTGCTGGATGGGACCTTGGCGGAAAATATTGCTTTGGGATGCCGGTTTATAGATAAGGAATGGGTAGCGGAGATAGTGAGGCAGGTGAGATTGGATGCTTGGGTGGATGAATTGCCGCAAGGAATGGATACTCCTTTGGGTGAAGGGGGAGGAAGGCTTTCGGGAGGTCAGAAACAACGGGTAGGCATAGCCCGTGCTTTGTATAAGAAAGCGGAGGTGCTTCTACTGGATGAGGCTACTTCTGCATTGGATAATGAGACTGAACGGGCTGTCAATGAAATGCTTCTCAGTCTGATGAAGGAGTGTAGGGGGCTGACTATTCTTACGATAGCCCATCGGGAAAGCTCATTGGCATATTGTCATCGTGTAATCAGATTAAATGGAAAAGACAATGGATCAAATTTATAAAATAGGTGGCCACTGCTTCGCATTGCCGGACGAAAGGTTGATGGAGGTGGTGGATGGTATCAGCGGTTTCAAGCCTTTTATTTGGCAACCGGATCTGGTTTTGGTAAAAGATGTATACGAGGGTGCTTGGTTGCCGGATTTTACTGTTTGGGAGGGAAACGGTTGGGATTTTCCGGCTTTTCAGAGAAAGTCCTATGGGTTCGGATATGAAGATGTAACCGGTACTTTCGGTGTGAGTGGGGATAGTTTTTTGTTGGAACTGGCTCCGCAGGGAGAACCGTCGCTTTATCTCCGGACGATGGGTGAAACTGGGAAAGGTATCTGTTTATATGGTCATTATTCTCCCCGTCTTTTAAGATTTGCCTTATGGATGGGGTATGGCCTGATGACGGTACGGAAAGATACGGTTGCCTTGCATGGCAGTTGTATTGTTTATAAGGGGAAAGCGGTTCTTTTTTTAGGTGAAAGCGGAACCGGCAAAAGTACCCATACTCGTTTGTGGAGGGAAAATATAGCAGGAAGTAAGTTGCTGAATGATGACAGTCCCATTGTGCGTTATGAAGAGGGGGGCGTGTGGGTATATGGCAGCCCGTGGAGTGGGAAGACTCCTTGTTATAAGGCGGAATGTTATCCGTTGGCCGGATGTGTACGTTTGTCACAAGCACCGTATAATAAGATACGGAGATTGAACACTTTGCAGGCTTATGCAGCTTTGCATCCGTCTGCTCCTCCTGCATTTGCATACGAGGAGGAATTATACAGTGGGGTTTGTAGTCTGTTGGAAAAGATGGTTTCATCCATTCCTGTTTATCATCTGGAGTGTTTGCCCGATGCGGAGGCGGTGAAATTAGTATGTCGTACTTTATATGGAGATGGGTATGAAGCGGATAGCGAATGAATGTTTCTTTGCGTGGGTGGAGTCGGAAATCAAAAGTGGCAGGAGTGTGAAGTTCCGGGTGAAAGGCAATTCCATGATGCCTTTACTGAGAAATGGGAAGGATGAAGTGGTGGTGGGGCCGTATGATAAGGAGGAGTTGAAACTTTTTGATGTCATTCTGTTCCGGCAGACAGACCGGTATGTATTGCATCGGATTATTCAAAAAAGAGGCAGTCGTTATTTGATGCAGGGAGATGGCGTTTGTCGTTTTTATGAGGAATGTGAGGACACGGATATCATCGGGGTGGTGAGAAGGGTATGCAGACCTTCCGGAAAGAAGATTGAAACAGATTCCGCCTGTTGGCGGTTGGAAAGCCGTTTGTGGTTGGGACTTGGTGGATGCAGAGGAATGGTGTTGCGTGTCCTGAATAGATTGGGTTGTTGGCTCCTTTTTTGACGAAAGCCGTCAGCTTGGAAGGAAATATTATTCATAAAGCAGGTATTTCTCTCTCATCTTTTTGTAGGCTTCCAGTTCATTCTGCCATCCTGCACGGATTTCTTCTTCACTGGCTCCTTTCGTGATTTGTTCCCTTACGGTACGGTTCCCTATCAACAGGTCGAACCATTGTGGGCGGGTAAAGAACTTGTCCGCTTTTCCAAGGTCTTGATAAGCTTGATAATAGGTGATGATGTATTTTAAAGAGAATCCTTTCGGGGCGGTGATATGGCGGAGATTATTGCCATAGCAGTATTGGTTTTTATACATCGGATTCTTATCAAAGCCTTCCAAGGCTTCCGGTCTGAAAGAAAAGGAGGAGATGCGGATATCCGGTGAACCGATTACTTGAAAAGGATAAAGAGTACCTCTGCCCACACTGATGGCTGTACCTTCAAACGGGCAGAGTGAAGGATATAAGGCAATTGCTTGGTCGTTGGGCAGGTTGGGAGAGGGCTTTACCGGAAGCGAATAGGGTTGTCCGTGTTTCCAACCTTCTACGGGGATAACGGTCAACGCGCATTTTTTGCCATTGGATAACCAGCCTTCACCATTGATCATTTGAGCCAACTCGCCTACAGTGCAACCGTGTAAAATAGGTATGGGATGCATGCCCACGAAACTTTTCTGATTTTTCTGTCGCACAGGACCGTCCACATAATCGCAAGGATTGGGACGGTCTGTGATGACCAGTTGTTTCCGGTTCTCGGCACAAGCTTCCATTATATACTGCATGGTGCTGATATAGGTATAGAAACGGGCGCCTACATCCTGAATGTCAAACACAATCAGGTCTATATCCTGTAGCTGTGCCGCAGCCGGCTTTTTATTTTTACCGTAAAGGGACAGGATGGGTACTCCTGTACGGGTATCTTTTCCGTTCTTGATGGTTTCTCCGGCATCGGCGTCACCCCGGAAGCCGTGTTCGGGAGCGAATACCTTTTTTATTTGTATATGCGCTGCCAGCAGGGTGTCCAACAGATGAGTTTCTCCTACCCTGGAGGTTTGGTTTACAACCAATGCTACACGCTTCCCTTTTAATATAGGTAAGAGGTGGTCCATCTGTTCGGCTCCGGTAATAACTTTTTGCGCGGTCACGGCGTTGAAAGTAAACAAGAGGCAGCATAGGAAAATGTATTTTGTTTTCATGATATGTGGTGATTATTTTGTAATATTGCACAAAAATAAGAATTTAATTGAGAATGGACGCACTCGCTATCATTAATAAATATTATCCTGAAGATAATGAACTGAAACATATCCTGCTGACGCATAGCCGTTCGGTGGCCGATAAAGCGTTATGGATTGCCGGCAAGCATCCGGAATTGAATCTGGACAAGCAATTTTTGGAAGAAGCGGCAATGCTGCACGATATCGGTATTTTTATGACAGATGCTGATGGTATTTGTTGTTTCGGATCTTATTCTTATATTTGTCATGGATATTTGGGGGCTGATCTGATGCGGAAAGAAGGATTCCCGCGCCATGCGTTGGTCTGTGAGAGACATACGGGGGCAGGTATATCTTTGCAAAGTATTATTGACCAGCAATTGCCCGTTCCTCATCGGGATATGGTTCCGGTATCACTGGAGGAACAGGTTATCTGCTTTGCCGACAAGTTTTTTTCAAAGACACATCTGGACAAGGAAAAAAGCGTGGAGAAGGCGTTAAAGAGTATTTCACGTTATGGGGAAGATGGGATAATCCGTTTTAACCATTGGTGCGAATGTTTCTTGTAAGCCTTAAAAATAAATTAAATATCCGCTAAATAGTTCATTATTGGCGGATAATGCTTAATTTTGCCCCTCAAAAGCGTAAATGATTTGTGAATGACGCCACTAAAACGACATAGATTTATAACATTCCTACTACTATTTGCATGCCTGTTGCTTTCTTTAAGTACGGGTGCTCAACGCAGAAAGCGGAATTCTGCATCCGGCAATGATTCCCTGAAAGTAGATAGTACTTTGGTAGATACGTTGTCTATTGATACGGTTGCACCTAAAAAGAAGCAGCCGTTGGATGCGCCTGTTATTTATGAAGCAAATGACTCTATCGTATTCACTGAGGGCGGATATGCCCATCTGTATGGTGACGGTAAGGTGAACTATGAGAAAATTGAATTGACCTCTGCTGTGATTACAATGAATATGGATAGCAGTACGGTGTATGCCCGTGGTGTTCCCGATTCGGTTGGCGTGGAAAAAGGTACTCCTATCTTTAAAGATGGCGAGACTCCGTACGAGTCAAAAATCATGCGTTATAACTTCAAGTCGAAGAAAGGTTTCATCAATAATATTGTAACTCAGCAAGGTGAAGGGTATGTAACCAGTGAAGAATCAAAGAAAGGTTCCAATGATGAGCTTTATCTGCGTCACGGACGATACACTACGTGTGATAATCACGAACATCCTCACTTTTATCTGAAGCTTTCTATGGCGAAAGTACGTCCCAAGAAGAATGTAGTATTTGGTCCTGCCCAGTTGGTGGTAGAGGATGTGCCGTTGCCTCTTGCTATTCCTTTTGGTTTTTTCCCGTTCAATAGCAGTTATTCGTCAGGATTCATTATGCCTACATACGGTGATGAAATGAATCGTGGTTTCTATTTACGTGATGGTGGATATTATTTTGCTATCAGTGATCGTATGGATTTGAAAGTGCTGGGTGAGATTTTTACAAAGGGCTCATGGGGACTTTCCACGCAGTCCAATTATAATAAAAGGTACAGATATAGTGGTAATTTCAATGCCAGTTATTTGGTAACGAAGACAGGTGAGAAGAATATGCCGGACTATATGGTTACAAAAGACTTCAGAATTGCATGGAGCCACAGACAGGATGCCAAGGCCAGTCCCAACAGTTCTTTTTCGGCTAATGTGAACTTTGCAACCAGTAGTTATGACCAGCGTAACCTGAGTAGTTTGTATAATCCGCAGCAATATTCAAATAATACCAAGACGTCTAGTGTGAGTTATTCGCGTAACTTTCCCGAGATAGGATTGAATTTGTCCAGTACATTCAATATTTCTCAGAATACACGGGACTCTTCTATCAGCGTGACGTTGCCGGACTTGAATATTTCATTGAACCGTATTTATCCGTTCAAGCGTAAGAAGGCGGTAGGTGATGAACGTTGGTACGAAAAAATCTCACTTCAGTATACCGGTCAGGTGACGAACTCTATTAATACCAAGGATAATCTGATTCTGAAGCAAGGATTGAATAAATGGACCAATGGTATGCAGCACAAAATTCCTATCAGTGCTACATTTACCTTATTCAAATATATCAATATCGTGCCTTCTTTTAACTATACCGAGCGTTGGTATATGCGCAAGGTAGAGCAGAGTTATGATCCGTCGGCACCTAATAATGTGCGGAGAGATACAATCAACGGTTTCAACCGTGTGTATAACTATGATTTGAGTTTGCAGGTGAATACCAAGATGTATGGTTTCTACAAACCGTGGAAGAAATTGTTTGGTGACAAGATTGAAATGATCCGTCACGTCTTTACTCCTTCGGTTAGCATGAGTTATGCGCCGGATTTCAGTACGTCTAGGTATGGATATGTGGGAACGTATACTTATACTGATACGGATGGAGAGGTACGTACTCAGACTTATAATCCATATGAAGGTTTGCCTTACTCCTTCTCACCCAGTGGTAAATCCGAGAATTTTACTTTCTCTATAGACAATAATGTGGAAATGAAAGTGAAATCCGATGCGGATACTACCGGAGTGAAGAAAATCAGCTTGATTGACCAGTTGGGGGCCAGCATTTCTTATAATGCAGCAGCTAAAGAGAAGCCGTGGGGAAACTTGAGTATGAATCTGCGTTTGAAACTGACCAAGAGCTATACTTTTAATATGAACGCCCAGTTTGCTACTTATGCTTATGAGTTTGATAAAGATGGTAAGGTAGTGGAAGGTAATCGTACAGAATGGTCATACGGACGTTTCGGTCGTTTTCAGGGGTATAGCGGTTCTTTCTCGTATACATTGAATAATGATTCGTGGAAAAAATGGTTTGGCCCGAAAGATGAAAAGGACAGTAAAGGGGATAAAGACAAGAAGAATGAAAATCTGGATGAGTACAGTGATGATGACAATGAAAACAAGGAGGAAGAAGATAATTCCGGCTTGAGAAAGACAGAGAAGGCGGCTATAGATCCGGATGGCTATATGGCTTTCAAGATGCCATGGTCATTGAGTTTGAGTTATAGTTATAGTATTCGTGAGGACAGAAGTAAGCAGATTAATATTAAGACGATGCGTTATCCTTATTCAATAACCCATTCATTGAATGTTTCCGGTAATGTGAAATTGGGTAGCCGCTGGAATGTGAATTATTCTTCAGGATATGACTTTAATACGAAAGAGATGTCAATGACAACGGTCAATATCAGCCGTGACCTGCATTGTTTCAATATGAGTTGTGGCTTGGTATTTGGTCCCTTTACTTCCTATAACTTCAGTATTCGTGCTAACTCCAGTATGCTGACCGATGCTTTGAAATGGGACCAGCGAAGCAATACGGGTAGTGCAGTGAATTGGTACTAGGAGAAACTGAGAATAAAAAATAAGAAATGGTTGCATGTTGTTATCGGCAACCATTTCTCATTTTTTTATTCTGGTCTTTAATTTATGTCTACCACTCAATCGGTGTTTGCCCGTGTGCTTGCAAGTATTCGTTGGTGCGGCTGAAGTGCTTGTTGCCAAAGAAACCATTATAGGCTGACAGGGGTGACGGATGTGCGGAAGCCAGTACCAGGTGTTTGTTGCGGTCTATGAAGGCTCCTTTTTTCTGTGCATAAGATCCCCATAAGATGAATACAATATTTTCACGTTGTTCTGCCAGTATACGGATGGCGGCATCTGTAAATTCCTCCCAGCCCCGTCGTTGATGAGAGCCTGCTTGATGGGCACGGACTGTCAGTGTGGCATTGAGTAATAATACTCCTTGATTCGCCCAGCGGGTCAGATTGCCTGAAGTGGGGATGGGAGCACCCAAATCGCTTTGTATTTCTTTGAAAATATTTTGTAGGGAAGGGGGAAAAGGTACTCCGTCATTAACGGAAAAGCAGAGTCCGTGCGCCTGGCCGGGACCATGGTAGGGGTCTTGGCCGATAATGACGACTTTCACTTTATCAAACGGGCACAGATTGAAGGCGTTGAATATAAATCTACCCGGTGGGTAAATAGTGGTAGTCTGGTATTCGCTTCTTACAAACTCTGTGAGTTTGATAAAGTAATCTTTTTCAAATTCGGGTGCCAGATGTTGTTTCCAGCTTTCTTCTATTTGTACGTTCATAGGCTTTCTTTTTATTAAAAATGTGCGTTAAAGATAGGGGTTATTTGTAAAAATGACAAATAAAAAGAGGATGACTTTTGTATCACCCTCTTCTTCGATTGCTGATAGATTATAATCAAATAAGTTGCATACCCAATTGAGCGCATTCTTTTCTCATATCTTCGGGCCATATACTGGCTTGGATTTCACCTATATGGGCTTTCTGTAAATAAAGCATACAGAGTCGTGATTGTCCTATACCACCGCCGATACATAAAGGCAGAGTTTCATCCAACAAGCGTTTGTGGAAGTACAATTCTTTACGCTTTTCCTGTCCGCTGAGTGTCAGTTGGCGGAGTAACGCTTCTTTGTCTACACGGATACCCATAGAGGAAAGCTCAACAGAACGGTCTAATATTTTATCCCAAACCAACAAGTCACCATTCAGGCCGGGGAGTCCGGTTTCCGGATTAATTGTGGTGTAGTCATCATAGTCAGGTGCACGCAGATCATGTTCTTTACCGTCACTCAGTTTACATCCTATACCTATAATAAATACAGCACCATATTTTTGCGCAATAGCATGTTCGCGTTCTTTCGGAGTTTTGTCGGGATACATTTGGCAAAGCTCTTCTGAGTGGATGAAATGAATGTCATGTGGCAGGAAGGGTTTGATCTGCGGATACATTTCGCATACCATATATTCTGTGCGGCGCATGGCTGCATAAATACGGGTTACTATTTGTTTCAGGAAATCAACTGTGCGTTGTTCTTTGGTAATTACACGCTCCCAGTCCCACTGGTCTACATATAGTGAGTGGAGATTACCTAATTCCTCATCAGCCCGGATGGCGTTCATGTCGGTATAGATGCCATAACCCGGTTCTATATTGTAATCGGCCAAAGTCAGCCTTTTCCATTTTGCCAATGAATGGACAACTTCGGCCTGTGCGTCTCCCAAGTCTTTAATAGGGAAAGATACCGGCCGTTCGGTTCCGCTCAAGTCATCATTGATACCCATTCCCTTCAATACAAATAGCGGGGCGGTGACACGGCGCAGACGTAATTCTGACGACAAGTTCTGTTGAAAGAACTCTTTTATTTGCTTAATGCCTAACTCTGTTTGTTTTAAATCAAGCAAGGCTTTATAGTTAGCTGGTTTAATTAGGTAACTCATTGTAAAATAGATCTAATTGTTTTAATTGCTTGCAAATATAGAAATTATTTGTGATATTGTTATATATTTGGGTAAAAATATAATCAAATTGATTGTTTTGTTCTTAAATTAATGTGCAAAATATTATTTTGATAGATAAATATCTCAAATTATTAGGAGAAAGACAATATATTTTGTACTTTTGCACGTCCAAGTTTCAGACGCACCCGTAGTTCAATGGATAGAATACCGGATTCCGGTTCCGACGATATGAGTTCGATTCTCATCGGGTGTACAATTCAGTAACCTCTTTGCAAAGAATTGCAAGGAGGTTTTTCTTGTTATATCTTCTCCGTATGAACTTTTTTTTCTTTTTTGAGTTATTCCCTTATGTAACTTTTTAAAATATGCCTTAATATTTAGTTTATTCTAAAAAACAAACACTAATAAAGGATATAGTTCCTTTTATTCCTTGTATATACTAAATATGCGTGCATATATTCGCTGTTGATTTTAAAATTATTTTCTTTTTGAGGTGTTTTAAAACTAACGCTTAATTAAACTTTTTTATTTAAACATTAATTTATCAACCAAATCTGAGATTCATGAAGAAAGCTCTCTTTTTTATCGTATGCCTCTGTTTTGCAATAAACATGATGGCGCAAACAAAAACGATAACGGGGGTAGTGGTAGATGCCACTGGTGAACCTGTTATCGGAGCGAGTGTCCTGGAGGTGGGGACAACAAATGGTACAATAACTGATGTAGACGGTAACTTCACTATCCAAGTACCTGTGGGGGCGAAACTGGATGTAAGTTATATAGGCTACAAAACACAACAAATTGTTGTGGGAGTGCCAAACATCTACAAGGTTGTTTTAAAAGAAGATGCAGAAATGCTGGATGAGGTCGTGGTGACTGGTTATGGAATGAGTCAGAAACGTTCGTTGATGACGAACTCTATTTCGAAGTTGGACGATAAAGTGTTGCAGAATGCGGCTATGAGTAATGCGGCTCAATCCTTGCAGGGGACTGTCAGTGGGCTGCGTGTGACAAATACTTCGGGTAAACCGGGTAGTTCGCCCAATATCGTATTGCGTGGTGGTGCTTCCATAAACAAGAATCTGGAAGGTCCGTTGGTCGTGGTGGATGGCCTTGTGCGTTCTATGGATGATATCAATCCTTCGGATATTGAATCCATACAGGTGTTGAAAGATGCGGCTTCCACAGCTATTTATGGTGCCCGTGCCAATAATGGTGTGATTCTGGTGACAACCAAGAAAGGGGTGGAAGGCAGAACACAGATTACTTACAAGTTCAAAGGCGGTGTGAACTTTGCGCGTGAAGGATATAAATATCTGGATGCCGGTGACTATTTGTATTATCAACGTTTGGGATGGCAGCGTACCAATGGCGGTACAAGTATGGAGAACCAGAAAGGTTTTGGAGTTAACTCCGGAGTGGATCTGGCTTTCATGACAGAGGCCAACAAGCATTTATTGAATGAAGGATGGCAATTTATGGCGGACCCTACAGATCCTGATAAAACTTTGATTTTTAGAAATCATGCCGGTGAACTGCATGACCTGACTTTCCGTAATGCCGCGTTTACCCAAGATCATTATTTGAATCTGTCGGGAGGTAATGACAAAGGAACATTTTCTTCATCTTTGGGATACTATTCAGAAGATGGTCAGATTATTTCCACCAATTATCAGCGTGTGAACGGGACTATCAACGGTTCATACAAGTTGTTGCCCGTTTTGACAGTGAATGCCGGTGGTAGTTTTTCATGGTCTAAGATGCCCGATTTATGGACTTACGATCTGAAAAGCCCTTGGAATGGAGAAACGGGAGAGTATGAGTTGTTCTATCGTACTATGAGTATGTTTCCCACTTGGAACCCGTGGAATGAGGATGGAAGTCCTGCTGCCGGATGGAGTAATCAGGATGGTAATCCTTATTATTGGAAAGATAAGCTGACTCGTTCTACGACGAACCGTAAGACTTCGTTTAATATTGGTTTTGCTTTAGAAATTATTCCGCAGCAATTGTTTCTGAACGGAAACAGCTCTATGTATTATACCGATTATCAGTTTGAATTGTTCGAAAAGAAGTATCAGCAGATAGGTCAGGCTCCTAACACCAATCGTAATGCTTCGCAAACAAATACAAAAGTATTTCAACAACAACATGCATTGACTTTGGAATATAAAAAAGGTTTTAGCGGACATAATATCAATGCTATGCTAGGTGGCGAGTATTTTGATTATCAGTATCAGAACTTGGAGGCGCGTGTCTCCGGTGCTCCTACAGATGATATACCTACTTTGAATGCGGGTACTAATCGTACTTATACTACTTCCATCAAGACCGGTTATCGTATTCTTTCCGGTTTTGCCCGTGTTAATTATGATTATAATTATCGTTATATGGTGTCGGTAGTAGCCCGTTATGACGGTATCTCTAAACTATCTGACAATCGTTGGGGATTCTTTCCGGGTATATCCGCCGGTTGGAATGTGCATGAGGAAGCTTTCTTTAAAGATTCAAAGTTTGCGGAAGTAGTATCCTTGATTAAACCGCGTATCAGCTATGGGTTGAACGGGAATGTAAATGGTATTGGTAACTTTGATGTATATGGTAAATACGGTTCGGTGGGTGCTTATAATGGTAATCTGGGTTATTTGAATACCGGAGTGGTTAATAGTAAATTGCGTTGGGAAAAGAGTCATACGTTTGAACTGGGTCTTGATCTGGGCTTTTTCAATAATCGGGTTCACATGATTATGGACTATTATAACCGTACGACTTCCGATTTGCTGACTGATGTGAATTTGCCGGAATATACGGGATTCCCTTCGTTCAAGACGAATCTGGGTACTATCAGTAACCGTGGCTTTGAATTGGAAGCCAAGGTGAATCTGCTGACAAAGAAGGACTGGTCATGGGATGTCACCGCTAATACTTCGTTTGTGAAGAATATGGTGAAGAAGCTGCCTTTTAATGGGAATGCGAACAACCGTCAGGGGGGTGAGCAGATATGGGATCCAAAATCCAACTCATTGGTTTGGGTAGGCGGTATTCAGGAAGGAAAAAGCTTGGGTGATATCATTGCTTATAAACAAGTGCGTATCTTGCGTGACTGGGATGATGTGAGAAACCATGCCGGTGATTTTGTGGATGAAGTTGCCAACCTGTATGGGCCGAATAAAGCTGCCGAATATGCAGGAAAGCCGGGATGGAAGCCTATTGAGCCTGGAGATGTATTGTGGGATGACAAAAATGGTGATAACATAATAAACTCATACGACCGTCAGGTGGTGGGTAATATCTATCCGAAATGGATCGGTGGTTTTTCTACCACGCTGAACTATAAAAACTGGTCTTTGTATGGTCGTTTTGACTATGCGGTAGGTCATACCATTTACAATGATTTGAAAGCAAGAATCTTGGGGCAGTATAACGGGTCGTTCAATTTGATTACGGATGTCGGAAATTCGTGGTCTGAAAACAATACGGAAACTAGTATTCCTAAATTTTATTGGGCTGACCAGAATGCGAAAAAGAACATTACCCGTTCCAATAATGGTACAACGAATCTGAACAATAATAACTCTACTTTCTATGAAAAGGGGGATTATTTGTGTCTGCGTGAGGTAACCTTGAGTTATAAATTCCCGAAGAATCTTATAAATAAGGTGTTCTTGACCGATGCGTCCGTGTATGTTACGGGACAGAATTTATTCTATATTACCGGATATGACGGAACCTCTCCGGAACCGGTTATGGATATTCAGGCAAATGGTCGTGGTGGTATAGACAATGGACGTTATCCTACACCAAGAACCGTTTTGTTTGGTTTACAATTGTCATTTTAATATGTAAAAAAGAGAAAGTATGAACATAAAAAAGGTAATATTGGCTTTTGCCGCATCGGCTATGTTGGCCGGTGGATGTACTTCGTTGGATATGGACCCGGTGAGCGATATCACTGACTTGAATTACTGGAAAACTCCGGAACAGTTTGATTCATTTGTTTTTGGACTGCATAGTCGCTTCAGAAGCCATTCGTGGAATATGTTTTTGTTGGGTGAGGCAAGAAGTGATGTCTTTGGGGGAACTCCTTTTGGTGGAGAAGCCACCCAGGGGATGGAACGTTTTCCTTATAATACATTGAATGCGGAGAATCCCGGAATCAGCGGATTTGGTGATTTGTATCAGAATATCAATCAGATGAATTTGTTTATCAGCAGGACCCTCCATGCGGATGTTCTGACTGAAAGTGCTAAGAACTATTATTTAGGACAGGTGTATGGATTGCGTGCCTACTATATGTATCAGTTATACCGTTCATGGGGAGATGCCGTGTTTACGGAAGAGCCCAGCTTGGGTTTTGAAGTGGGTAAATTGGCAAAAGCGGCGACTCCGGCTGCCGAAATTTTTGAGCAGGTAAAAAAAGATATAGAATCTTCATTAAGTTATTTTGGGCCTGATTATACCATAAAGGAAAAAAAATCGCTGTGGTCAAAGGCTGCCACATTGATGCTGAAAGCGGATGTATATTTGTGGAGTGCCCATCGTGACGGGGGAGAAGGAGATGCCCGGACAGCAAAGAATGCGTTGGTTGACATACAGAATAATATCAGCCGTAGCAATCTGGACTTGATGGATACTTACCAGGGAGTGTTTGCTTATGATAATAAAGGTAATAAAGAGATTATCTTTACCATTCATAATGAGTTGTTTGAATACAACCTGTGGAATGGAAATAATGATTTGTTTCCGCAGGCGGATTATTTAGGGAAATTCTATAATGCGGATGGTACTTTGATAAATACGTCTGTCGAGAATAATTTCGGTATCATGCGCCTGATGGTGAAATTGGAAAACTTCAAGAAATTTCTGCCGGGAGACACTCGTCGTGACGTTACATTGAAAGATGTATATAATAAGGTGGAAAATGGCGAGTTGGAATTGGTGGGGCTGTATCCGCATAAGTATTGGGGAGTTATGAATGGAAGTACACGGGTGAGATGTGATGATTATCCTATTTATAGATATTCGGATTTGCTATTGATGCTGGCTGAGGCGAAAGTGCTTTTGGGTGAGGATCCGGCTACAGAGATAAACCGGGTGCGTCAGCGTGCGTTTGGTGATGCGTATGATGCTTCAACAGTGGGATTCCCCAATCAGGAAATTGATAAGTATCCGGCGGATGCTGTTCTGCAGGAACGTTTGTTTGAATTTATGCTGGAAGGAAAACGATGGTATGACTTGCGGCGTTTTGGCGATTCGTACGTACTTGACTATACTCCGGCGGAGTCTGCCCGTCTGCTTTGGCCTATCAACCAAGGAGCTCTTACTAATAATCCATTGTTGAAACAGACGGTTGGTTATTAAATTTTTGTCTGATAAGTATCCTTAATTGCATAAAAAGACGGTATTCTTTATGAAATTAATAAAGAAACCGTCTTTTTATTTTCTAATTTCAATAAAAACTTTTATTTTTACACCCGTAAAATTATAAATATTATGAGAAACCCTAGCTTATTACTGCTAATTGTTGTTTTTATATTAGCACCCTTCAAGTTAAGTGCGGCGGCAGATACGGTTGCTGTCCGCGAAACCCGGATTCCTGTGTTGATTGAAAGGCAGGATAATGAGTTGTTTCATTTACGTATAGAGGCTGCTCAAAGTCAGATGCTGAATGAAGTGAAGTTGGACTTCGGCAAAGACGTGAATTTAAATGAAATTGAATCTGTGAAACTTTATTATGGTGGAACTGAAAGCGTGGAGAGGAGAGGAAAGACTTATTTTGCTCCGGTAGATTATATATCTAATAATACTCCGGGAAAAACATTGGCTGCCAATACTTCTTATTCCGTTTTGAAGTCGGAAGTAAAGGCCCCGAAGCGCGAGGTTATATTGAAAGCTGACCAAAAATTGTTTCCGGGAGTGAATTATTTTTGGATTAGCCTGCAAATGAAGCCTATTGCTTCTATCTTGTCTAAAGTGTCGGCAAAAGTGGTGGAAGCTAAGATTGACGGACAGATTGCTCCTTTGAAGATAGTTCGTAAGGCGGATACCCATTATATGGGGGTAGGCGTGCGCCATGCCGGTGATGACGGGGCTGCTGCCTATCGTATTCCCGGGTTGGTCACTTCAAATAAAGGAACCTTGTTGGGGGTATATGATGTACGCTATAATAATAGTGCGGATTTACAGGAGTATGTGGAAATAGGTCTGAGCAGAAGTACGGACGGAGGGCAGACTTGGGAGAAAATGCGCATTCCGATGGCATTTGGTGAATATGATGGTCTGCCTAAAGCACAGAATGGAGTAGGTGATCCTGCCATTTTAGTTGATAAAAAGACAGGAACTATCTGGATTGTTGCTGCCTGGACACATGGTATGGGGAATGGTCGTGCGTGGTGGAATTCACAAACAGGTATGGACCGTAATCATACAGCGCAATTAATGATGGTGAAAAGTGATGATGATGGTAAAACCTGGTCGGAGCCTATGAATATAACAGAACAGGTGAAAGATCCGTCATGGTATTTCTTGCTGCAAGGTCCCGGTAGAGGTATCTCTATGGAAGATGGAACATTGGTCTTTGCCAGTCAGTATATTGGCAGTGATCGTATTCCTAATGCCGGTGTTATATACAGTAAGGATCATGGAAAGACATGGAATATCAGCACATTGGCACGCACTAATACTACTGAATCTCAGGTAGTGGAAGTGGAACCGGGAGTGCTGATGCTGAATATGCGTGATAATCGTGGCGGCAGTCGTGCCGTTTCTACAACTACAGATTTAGGTAAAACGTGGAAAGAACATGAATCTTCACGTACAGCCTTACAGGAACCGGTTTGTATGGCCAGTTTGATTAGTGTTAAAGCTAAAGAGAATGTATTAGGTAAAGACATTCTTTTGTTCTCTAATCCGAATGATACCAAGAACCGTCATAGCATTACCATCAAAGCAAGTCTGGATGGCGGGGTGACTTGGTTGCCCGAGAATCAATTGTTGTTGGATGCCGGTTGGGGTTGGGGATATAGCTGCTTAACTATGATTGACAAGGAAACAGTAGGGATTTTATATGAAAGCAGTGTGGCCCACATGACTTTCCAAGCGATAAAATTGAAAGATATTGTAAAGACCAAATAAATAATGAAACGCTGGTTTTCTAGTTTTATTGGTATGATACTGGTTTGTGCTATAACCATAGCACAAACCAGTATCTCATTACTTCCTAAACCTCAGTTGTGTAAGGATACGGGGAAGAACTTTACTATGGGAAAGGTGAAACTTTCTACTCCGGTATTGAGGCCGGAGTGGGAAGTTTTTATCATGAATGCGGGTGGTGAGATTGTTGAACACTCATCATCGGTGATTGAAGTGGAACTGGTTCCGTCTATTGATGAAGCTAGGTTAAACCGGGATGAAGCCTATCGTCTTTCTGTTTCAAACAAGCGAATAAAGATAGAGGCTGTAACAGAACAGGGTGTGTATTGGGCTATGCAGACACTTCGGCAATTGGAGCAGAAAAAAGGGAAAAGAAGCTCTGTTGCCGGATGTGAGATTGTAGACTGGCCGGCATTCAGGATACGCGGATTTATGCAGGATGTGGGACGCAGTTATATTTCAATGGAAGAATTGAAAAGAGAGATAGAGATTTTATCCCGGTTTAAGATTAATGTATTTCATTGGCATCTTACGGAAAACCAGGCATGGAGATTGGAAAGTAAAATTTTTCCTATGCTGAATGATAGTGTGAATACTATCCGTATGCCGGGTAAATATTATACGCTGGAAGAGGCACGCGATTTGGTGGATTTTTGTAAGAAACATCAGGTGTTGTTGATTCCTGAGATAGATATGCCAGGGCATAGTGCTGCCTTTGTGCGTGCTTTCCGCCATGATATGCAAAGTCCGGAAGGGATGAAAATATTGAAACTGTTACTGGATGAGGTGTGTGAGACATTTGATGTGCCTTATTTACATATAGGTACAGATGAGGTGGAGTTTACCAATCCGCATTTTGTACCCGAAATGGTGGCGTATGTACGCTCAAAAGGGAAAAAAGTAATATCCTGGAATCCGGGCTGGCACTATAAACCGGGGGAAATAGACATGACACATTTGTGGAGTTACCGTGGAAAGGCGCAACCGGGTATTCCTGCTATCGATTCCAAATTTCATTATCTGAATCATTTTGATGTTTTCGGTGATATTGTAGCTTTGTATAACAGCCGTATTTATGATCAGGCAGAAGGCAGTGAGGACATTGCGGGAACTATATTGGCTTTGTGGCACGATCGTTTGATTGACAATGAGTGGAATCTGGTTATTGAAAATGGCTTGTACCCCAATATGCTTGCTATTGCCGAGCGTGCCTGGAGAGGGGGAGGTACGGAATATTTTGACGGACTGGGTACGATACTTCCCCCCGAAGACACGGAAGCATTTAAAGAATTCGCTGATTTTGAAAAGCGTATGTTGTGGCATAAGGAGCATACGTTTAAAGGATATCCTTTCGCCTATGTAAAACAGACTAATGTAAAATGGAATATTACGGATGCTTTTCCTAATGGGGGCGATATGGATAAGGTGTTCCCGCCTGAACAGGAATTAAAGGATATCTATCATTATAACGGGAATACGTATGGTGTACGTCAGGCAATGGGGGCAGGTATTTATTTGCGTCATGTCTGGGGGGATATGGTTCCTGCTTTTTATGCTGATCCTAAGGAAAACCACACGGCTTATGCATATACTTGGGTGTATTCGCCCAAGGATCAGGAGGTGGGACTGTGGGTGGAATTCCAGAATTACAGTCGTTCGGAAATGGATCTGGCGCCATTGCCTGGCAAATGGGATTATAAGGGAAGCCGCATCTGGATTAATGGTTGCGAAATATTACCTCCTGTATGGACTGCTACGCATAAGGTGAAAAGTTATGAAGTACCTTTGGGAAATGAGAATTGCGTAGGAAGATCTCCATTGGCGGTGCATTTAAATAAAGGTTGGAACAAAGTTTTCTTAAAGTTACCTATCGGTAAGTTTAAGATGGCTGAGACGCGTCTTGTGAAATGGATGTTTACCACTGTCTTTGTGACTCCTGACGGAGAAAGGGCGGTAGAAGGATTGATTTATTCACCAGATAAACAAAAATAAAATGAAACGTATTGTCTTATTGTTATTGGGATTATTATTAGCGTTACCCCAGTTTGCTCAGGAACGCAAGTATTCTACTTTTTATGAGCAGAGAGCGACTTTGTTTGAAGAACTTCCGGTTACTTCAAAAGATATTATTTTTTTAGGGAACAGTATTACCAACGGTTGCGAGTGGGCTGAGTTGTTCCAAAATAAGAATGTGAAGAACAGGGGTATCAGTGGAGATATCTGTATGGGGGTATATGACCGTTTGGATCCGATTGTAAAGGGAAAACCGGCAAAGATTTTTTTATTGATCGGTATCAATGATGTTTCTCGGGGAACGTCTGCGGATAAAATTATTTCAGAAATAAGTATGATTGTTCGGAAAATAAAGCAAGAATCTCCAAAAACAAAATTATATTTGCAAAGTGTATTGCCGGTGAATGATTGTTACGGTATGTTTAACGGGCATACATCACGCTGGCAGATGGTAAAACAAATTAATGATTTGTTGGAACCATTGGCGGTAAAGGAAGGAGCTGCCTATATTGATTTGTATAGTCATTTTGTGGAGAAAGAGACAGGCAAGATGAATCCAGTATATACTAATGACGGATTACATTTATTAGGAAAGGGATACTTGCTGTGGCGTGATATTGTAAAACCTTATGTTGACCAAAAATGAAGAAGACATTAATACTGATTTTATGTTTGTTTCTTTGTACCGTTTCATTTGCACGGAAGCGGGTGAAGGTTGCTTGTGTAGGTAATAGCATTACCTATGGCATAGGTGTATCCGATCCTGATAAGGAGTCCTATCCTGCCCGGTTACAGCAAATGCTGGGTGAAGGGTATACGGTGGAGCGTTTTGGAAAGCCGGGAGCTACGTTGCTGAACAAGGGACACCGGCCTTTTATGCAACAGAAAGAGTTTAAGGATGCATTGGCTTTTGCTGGTGATGTAGTGGTTATTCATTTAGGAGTGAATGATACAGATCCGCGTGATTGGCCCAATTACCGTGATTTTTTTATAGCGGATTATCGTGCACTGATTGATTCGTTCAGAGTGGCGAATCCTGAATGTCGTATTTTGATTGCCCGTCTGACTCCGATTGCCGACCGCCATCCGCGGTTTGAGTCCGGCACACGCGACTGGCATGATGAGATTCAGCTGGCTATAGAAACGATAGCGAAATACGCACAAGTACAGTTGATAGATTTTCATGCACCTTTATATCCATATCCTTTTATGTTGCCCGATGCTGTCCATCCCGATAAGGAAGGTGCGGCTGTCTTGGCAAAAACGGTGTATGAAGGCATAACCGGTGATTTTGGCGGTTTGCAAATGCCGGAAATTTATACGGACAATATGGTATTGCAGCATGGACGTCTGCTGACTATTCAGGGAAAAGCGGATGCCGGTGAGAAAGTAACTGTTTCCATAGACAGGCAGCAACTTCAGGCTGTGACGGGAGCAGATGGAAAGTGGGCGGTGGATGTCCGGCCATTGAAGGCGGGCGGTCCATATACACTGACTGTTTCTACAGAAAAACGGAAACTGGTCTATGAAAATGTGTTGGCGGGAGAAGTGTGGCTCTGTTCCGGACAATCGAATATGGAGTTTTATCTGAATTGGAGTGCGACTGCCGCACAAGATGTTCCTCAAGCTGCAAATAGCAATATCCGTTTTTATGATATGAAAGCCCGTTGGCGTACGGATGCGGTGGAGTGGGATGCTTCGGTACTCGATTCATTGAATCATCTGCAATATTATAAGGATACACGGTGGACAGTTTGTTCGCCTGAAACAGCCGGTAATTTTTCGGCGGTGGCTTACTATTTCGGAAAGAAATTGCAGGATAGTTTGCAAGTCCCTGTAGGACTGATTTGCAATGCCATTGGCGGATCTCCTACTGAAGCATGGATAGACCGTAGTACATTGGAATATCGTTTTCCGGCTATTTTACGTAATTGGATGCAGAATGATTTTATCCAAGACTGGGTGCGTGGGCGTGCTGCCTTGAATGTAAAGAAGTCTTTCAATAAATTGCAACGCCATCCTTATGAGCCTTGTTATTTGTATGAATCGGGTATCCGTCCTTTGGAACAGTTTCCGGTCAAAGGCTTTATTTGGTATCAGGGTGAGTCTAATGCCCATAATCGGGAGACTCATGAAAAGTTGTTCAGATTGTTGGTGGAAAGTTGGCGCAAGAATTGGGGGGATGCGGAACTTCCATTCTGTTTTGTCCAATTGTCCAGTATAGACCGTCCGTCATGGACTTGGTTCCGTGATAGCCAGCGTCGTTTGATGGCGGAGATTCCTCATACCGGTATGGCTGTCAGTTCAGATAGGGGAGACTCATTGGACGTACACCCCAAACAGAAAAGAGAAGTCGGTGAACGGTTGGCTGCATGGGCTTTGAATAAAACATACGGATATAAAAATGTCATTCCTTCGGGACCGCTTTATAAATCAGTCGTATTTAGTGGAGGTGCGGCTTATATTTCTTTTGATTATGCGGAGAAGTTGTCCACTTCGGATGGGAAACCGGTTCGTACATTCGAAGTGGCAGGTGATGATGGATTATTTTATCCGGCACAGGCTGTTGTTGAAAACGGTAAAATAAAAGTATGGAGTGATAAGGTGAAAGAGCCGGAAACGGTTCGTTACGGATGGCAGCCATTTACCCGTGCCAATCTGGTAAATGGCGCCGGTTTGCCTGCTTCCACATTCCGGGCTGAATAGTATATAAATTAATAAAGATAGGTAAGATGAAGAAAACATTAAAAGTTTTGATGATGTTAGGATGCTTTCCGATGATGCTCAGTGCAAAGGAGTATAAGAAGTCAGAGAGTCTGAGTCTTGATAAGGGATGGGAGTTCGCCCAGGTCGGCCGGAATGAATGGTTGCCGGCTACGGTGCCCGGAACGGTACATCAGGATTTGATTTCTCATAATAAACTGCCCAATCCATTTTATGGGATGAATGAGCAAAAAGTGCAGTGGGTGGAGAATGAGGACTGGGTCTATAAAACTACTTTTAATGTGACAGATGAGCAACTCTCGCGGGATGCTGCCTTGTTGATTTTGGAAGGATTGGATACGTATGCAGATATTTACCTGAACGGCTCTTTGTTGGAACGTACGGACAATATGTTTGTCGGCTATACTCTTCCGGTAAAAGAGGTGTTGCGGAAGGGAGAAAACCATTTGCAGATTCTGTTTCATTCACCTGTCAAGCAAACGTTGCCCCAATGGGAAACCAATGGCTTTGATTATCCTGCTGATAATGACCATAGTGATAAGCGGGTCAGTATCTATAGCCGTAAAGCGCCTTACAGTTATGGCTGGGATTGGGGAATCCGCTTGGTAACCAGTGGTATCTGGCGGCCTGTGACACTGACTTTTTATGATGTGGCACGCATTGATGATTACTATGTACGTCAGGCTTCGGTAACAAAAGATCTGGCGAAAGTTGAAAACCTCCTGACTGTAAACAGTGTTTCTGCAACTCCTCAGAAAGCGGAAGTAACCGTTGCTTATTCTTATAAGGAGGGTGAAAAGGTAACCGAACAGAAAGAGGTGACATTGCAGCCAGGAACAAACCATATTCTTCTTCCCATAGAGATACGGCAGCCTCATTTATGGATGCCTAATGGTTGGGGGGAACCTGCATTGTATGACTTTGAAGCCGTAATAAAGGTGGATGGTAAAGTGATAGCTTCTCAAAAAGAGCGTATCGGACTCCGTACAATAAAGGTGGTGAAAGAAAAAGACGATCAGGGAGAATCCTTCTATTTTGTAGTCAATGGTGAACCGATGTTTGCCAAAGGCGCGAATTTTATTCCGGATGATGCTTTGCTGCCTAACATTACTGAAGAACGTTACCGCCAGTTGTTCAAGGATGTGAAAGATGCCAATATGAATATGATTCGTGTATGGGGTGGAGGGATTTATGAGGATGATGCTTTTTACCAGGCGGCGGATGAGAATGGAATTTTAGTTTGGCAGGATTTTATTTTTGCCTGCACTACTTATCCGTCCGATCCTGCTTTTATGAAACGGGTAGAGGCCGAGGCGGAATATAATATCAAGCGTTTACGGAACCATGCCAGTCTGGCTATGTGGTGTGGAAATAATGAAATTTATGAAGGTATGCGTTACTGGGGATGGGATAAGAAATACACTGATCCCGGTATTATGGAAGGAATGAAGCAGGGTTATGACAAACTTTTCCGTGAGTTGTTGCCTCGTAAAGTAGCTGAACTTGATCCGGACCGTTTCTATATGCATGGTTCTCCGTACGAGGCCAATTGGGGACGTCCCGAAAGCTGGAAGATTGCCGACAGCCATAATTGGGGTATCTGGTATGGTCAGAAACCGTTTGAAAGTCTGGATACGGAAATTCCGCGTTTTATGAGTGAGTTTGGTTTTCAGGCATTTCCTGAAATGAAGACGATTGCTACTTTTGCCTCACCGGAAGATTATGCATTGGAATCGGAGGTGATGAATGCTCATCAAAAAGCCACTATCGGTAATTTCCTCATCAAGAAGACTATGGGACTGTATTATAAAGTACCTGAAGATTTCGATCAGTTGGTTTATATGGGTTTGGTTTTGCAGGGGGTAGGAGTGCGCCAGGGTTTGGAAGCCCATCGTCGTAACCGTCCCTATTGTATGGGGACTTTATATTGGCAGCTGAATGACAGCTGGCCGGTCGTTTCCTGGTCGAGCATTGATTATTATGGCAATTGGAAAGCGTTGCATTATCAGGCAAAAAGAGCTTTTGCTCCGGTATTGGTAGATGCTGTCAAGGAAGGGGAGGATTTGAATATTTATGTTATGTCGGACAAGCTGGAAGCGGATAAAGAGGTGACTTTATTGTTGCGTGTGATGGATTTTAATGGAAAAGTTCTGACTAAAAAGAGTATCAAGGGCGAGGTTCCGGCCAATGCTTCCACCTTATATTATAAGGAACCTTATGCGGGTATAACAACAAGTCCTCAAAATACTTTTCTTCTAATGACATTAAAAAACAAGAAAGGTGAGGTTTTATCCGAAGAAATTTATTACTTTAACCACGCAAAAGATCAGGAGCTACCGAAGACCGAGATCCGCTATAAAGTGAAGCCGATGGATGGAAAATATGAAGTGACTCTGTCTGCCAGACAGCTGGCCAGGGATGTGTTCATAGAGATTCCTGTTCAAGGTGCGAAATTTACTGATAACTTCTTTGACTTGTTGCCGGGACAGACAAAGAAAGTGATTATTACTTCAGATAAACTGAAGAAGAATGAAAAGGTTGATATAACTATCAAGCAATTAAGTGATACTAACTAATCAATTAATATCTATTATGAAAACTTTAATGGGCCTTGCAGGGCTGACAATGGCAGGTTTTATGCTTTTATCCTGTAACACAGAAGTAAAAGAAGCAAATTATCAGATAATTCCGTTACCGCAGGAAATTTCGGTAATGGATCAGGCTGCTCCGTTCATTTTGTCAAATGGAACTAAGATAATGTATCCGGAAGGCAATGAAAAGATGCAAAGGAATGCTGAATTTCTGGCAAGTTATATCAAAGATCTTACCGGAAAGTCATTGGCTGTACAAGCTGGCACAGATGGCAAGGGGATAATCCTGCAATTGGGTGGAAATGCTAAAAATCCTGAAGGATACCAGTTGAAGGTAACCAGCGACCAAGTGGTTATTTCCGGACCTACGGAAGCCGGAGTATTTTATGGCATCCAGACTTTGCGTAAATCTATTCCGGTGGCACAAGGAGTGGATATCGCTTTACCGGCGGTTGAAATCAATGACTATCCTCGTTTCTCTTACCGTGGTGCTCATTTGGATGTTTCCCGTCATTTCTTCCCGGTTGATTCGGTAAAGCGTTTTATAGATATGTTGGCTTTACATAATATGAATCGTTTTCATTGGCATCTTACAGATGATCAAGGTTGGAGAATTGAAATCAAAGGTCTTCCTGAATTGACGGAAGTGGGTTCTAAGAGAACGGAAACCGTTATCGGTCATAACTCGGGAAAATATGATGGAAAGCCTTATGGTGGCTTCTTCACACAGGAAGAAGCAAAAGAAATTGTAGCTTATGCTGCCGAACGTCATATCACGGTTATTCCTGAAATAGATTTGCCGGGGCACATGCAAGCGGCATTGACTGCATATCCTAACTTAGGCTGTACAGGTGGTCCGTACGAAGTATGGAAAATCTGGGGAGTATCGGAAGATGTGCTTTGTGCAGGAAATGATGAAACCTTGAAATTCATAGATGATGTATTGGGAGAAATTATTCAGATTTTCCCGTCAGAATATATTCATGTGGGTGGTGATGAATGTCCTAAAGTGCGTTGGACAAAATGTCCAAAGTGCCAGGATCGTATCAAAGCTTTAGGTATTAAGGCTGACAAGAACCACACGGCAGAGGAAAAATTACAGAGCTTCATTATCAATCATGCGGAAAAATACTTGAATGACCACGGACGTCAGATTATTGGCTGGGATGAAATTCTGGAAGGTGGGTTGGCTCCTAATGCTACTGTCATGTCATGGCGTGGTGAAGGTGGCGGTATTGAGGCTGCCAAGCAGAAGCATGATGTTATTATGTCACCGAATACTTATTTGTATTTTGACTATTATCAGAGCAAGGATGTGGAACAGGAACCGGAAGCCATTGGCGGTTACTTACCTTTAGAACGTGTGTATAGTTATGAACCTATGCCGGCATCACTGACACCGGAGGAACAGAAATATATTAAAGGTGTACAGGCTAATTTGTGGACTGAGTATATTCCTACATTTAGTCAGGTGGAATATATGGAATTACCACGTATGGCCGCTTTGGCAGATATTCAATGGACAAATCCTGAACATAAGGATTATCAGGATTTCTTGCAGCGTTTGGTACGTATGGTGAAGATATATGATGTATATCAGTATAATTATGCCAAGCACGTGTTTGATGTGACTGCCCGGTTTGAGCCTAATGCGGAAACTGGTACGGTGGATGTTACTTTGTCTACTGTAGACAACTGTCCGGTATATTATACATTGGATGGCACAGATCCCACTACCGCTTCACAGCTTTATACAGAACCGGTGAAGATCAATACAAATTGTACGTTTAAGGCTATGGCTGTCCGTCCTACAGGCAATAGTCGTATTGTGAAAGAAGACATTGCGTTCAGCAAATCGACTTCAAAGAAAATAACAGCTCTACAACCTGTGAACAAGCAATATGAATTTGCCGGTATCTCTACCTTGGTGGATGGTTTGAAAGGAAATAGAAATTATAAGACAGGACGTTGGATTGCTTTTTATAAGAATGATATGGAAGCCGTGATTGATTTCGGGCAGCCGGCTGATTTCAGCAAAGTGACACTTACTACAAATGTGGAGAAGGGTGACTGGATATTTGACGCGCGTTCCATCAGTGTCGCTGTTTCAGAAGACGGTGAGAATTTCAAGCAAGTAGCTTCAGAAGAATATCCTGCAATGACTTTGGATAATCCAAACCAATTATATGAACATGTATTGAGCTTTGAACCTGTGAAAGCACGTTATCTGAAAGTATTGGCAAAGCCGGAATACAATATTCCTTCTTGGCATGGAGGTAAAGGAAATCCTGCTTTTCTGTTTGTAGATGAAATTACTGTAGATTAATTGTAAAATCAGTGCTGGTGTTGCGTAGCGTTTGTCCTAAAAGATAGCTGCGCAACACTGCTTGTAAAGAATTTGTAAACTTCACCATGAAAACATGATCAGGAAAATAATATATGGCATTTATGCGATAATAGGCATGATGGTAGTGACTGCTTGTAGCAGCCGGCCGGATGTTTATGAAATATCTCTTGAGAAAATGCAGGGATTTCCTACGGAGGATGCTGGTTTTCTTAAGGGAGTTTCTGCATTATATGCGGGAGTGATTGATGGAAATTTATTAATAGCCGGAGGTTGTAATTTTCCCGATACACCGGCGGCCGATGGCGGGAAAAAAGTCTTTTACCCAGATGTATATATAACCTCTTTGTCAAATGATACGGCTTTTGAGTGGAAAAAAATAGGCCAACTGCCTCAGGCAGCAGCTTATGGAGTCACTATTTCTACTGAAAAAGGGTTAATTTGTGTTGGAGGAGCTACAGCAACCCATAGCCTGTCTGATGTTTTTCTTTTATCTTTGCAAAAAGACGTTTTGAAAAAGGATACGTTACCATCCTTACCTGCAACTATAGATAATATGGCAGGTGCATTAGTAGGACATTCACTATATATTGTCGGGGGAAATGTAAATGGCATTCCGTCCTCGGCCATGTACATGCTTGATCTGTTGGATTTGTCTGGAGGATGGAAAAAAGAAACAGATATTCCGGGTGAACCCAGAGTACAACCTGTTTGCGTGGCGCAAGACGGAAAACTTTATATATGGGGTGGCTTTGCCCCGGCTATTGAAGGGCACCAGGCTTCTTTATCGGTAGATGGATATATGTATTCTCCGGAAACGAAAGAATGGTCATCGGTTGCCACTCCGTGTGATGCAGAAGGTAATGAGATCTCTTTAGGTGGTGGAATGGGAACCTCTTTTGGCGAGGGGATGATATTGTGTGCCGGAGGAGTTGATAAGGATATATTCTTAAAGGCTCTCCAAGGTATTTATGCGGGAAAAGAATATTTGTCACATCCTGTAGAGTGGTATCGGTTTAACAGAAATCTGCTGCTCTATCATCCACAGACGAATAAATGGACTACATTAGGCGAATATGAGCAAGGTGCGCGTGCCGGAGCTGTAATAGTTTCTCAGGACGGATTCCATTACATTATTAATGGAGAACTGAAACCGGGCATTCGTACCAATGAAATTAATAGAATTAAAGAAAATAGAAGATGAGAAAATTGATTATATTGGCAGGAGCTGCATTGGGCTTGTTGTTTGCAAGTTGCACAAAGGAAGAGCAACGCACACTTTCTGTTATTCCTGCACCATTGAAGGTGGAATTGCAACAGGGAGTGTTTCCTCTGAATCCGGAAACAGGATTGTATATAGATGCGTCCGAAGGAGATAAAAAGATTTTGAAGGATTATTTGGCGGCTTCTTTCATGAAGCTGAAACCGGTAGCGGCAGAAGAGGGACATACTATTGTCTTGAAGCAAGTGGCTCAATTGCCGGAGGTAAACTCTTCCGAGGGGTATGTTCTGACGGTAACTCCTGATCAGGTACTTATTCGTGCGACTTCCGGAGCAGGACTATTCTATGGAGTTCAGACTATGCTGCAAATGGCTGATGAAAAAGGATTGCCGGTAGGAATCATTACAGACGAGCCCCGTTTTGCTTATCGTGGCTTTATGATGGATGTTTCCCGTCATTTTTTCAACAAGGAATTTATAAAAAAGCAGATGGATGCTTTGGCATATTATAAATTGAACCGTTTGCATCTGCATCTTACTGACGCTGCGGGCTGGCGTATTGAAATAAAAAAATATCCCCGTCTGACAGAATTTGCGGCATGGCGTGAGTTTCCTACATGGAAAGAATGGTGGAATAACGGACGACGGTATGAAGAAGAAGGTAGTAAAGATGCTCACGGAGGTTATTATACTCAAGATGATATCCGTGAACTGGTGGCATACGCTCAGGAACGTTTTATTACTGTTATTCCTGAGATAGAGATGCCTGCACATTCGGAAGAAGTACTGACTGCTTATCCCGAGTTGTCTTGTACACACGAACCTTACAAACAAGCCGATTTCTGTGTCGGTAATGAAAAGACTTTTGAGTTTCTGGAAAATGTGCTGACAGAGGTGATGGAACTTTTCCCGTCCGAATATATTCATATAGGAGGGGATGAGGCCGGTAAAGCCTCATGGCCCACTTGCAAACTGTGCCAGGCACGTATGAAAAAAGAGGGCTTGAAAGATGTGAACGAGTTACAGAGTTATCTGATTCATCGTATCGAGGTCTTTTTGAATGCCCACGGACGTAAATTATTGGGTTGGGATGAAATATTGGAAGGTGGTTTGGCGCCTAATGCTACTGTCATGTCATGGCGTGGCACGGAAGGGGGAATGAAAGCGGTTGATTCCGGCCACATGGCTATTATGAGTCCGGGTGAGTTCTGCTATTTTGATTCTTATCAGGATGCTCCTGATTCCCAGCCGGAAGCAATAGGAGGGTATCTGCCTTTGGCCAAAGTTTATTCATTTAATCCTGTACCCGATACTTTGAGTGCGGATAAAGTCCAGTTAGTGTATGGAGTACAAGCTAATTTATTCACAGAATATATTCCGACTCCGGAACATGCGGAAATGATGATTTATCCTCGTATTCTTGCGTTGGCGGAAGTTGCTTGGAGTGATCCTTCTGTGAAGAACTATGATGATTTTCATGCTCGCGCATTGAAAGAGGTAGAGGCATTGAAAGCTGAAGGATACCATCCTTTCGATTTGAAAAATGAGATAGGAAATCGTCCGGGAGCGGATCAGCCCATACAACACTTGGCAGTAGGTAAGAAAGTGACTTACGGACCGGATGCCGCTTATTATCCCGGCTATTCGGCTGGTGGTGATAGTGCCTTGGTAGATGGGGTGATTGGAGGCTGGACTTATGGTGACAAGCGCTGGCAAGGTTTCATAGACAAAAAAAGAATGGATGTGACCATTGATATGGAAAAAGAAACAGAAATTCATTCTGTTGGAGCAGACTTTATGCAGGTGTGTGGACCTGAAGTCTTTATGCCTTCAGAAGTAATCATTTCCGTTTCTAATGATGGTAAGGAGTTTACGGAACTGAAGCGCATGGAACACAAAGTAGTGAAGGATGACAAGGTGACTTTCACCAACTTTGGTTGGGAAGGAAATGCCAAAGCACGTTACATACGTTATCAGGCATCTTCGGGTGAATTCGGAGGTTTCTTGTTTACAGATGAAATTGTAGTGAAATAATAGAACCTATATAAACAACAAATAGCATGAAGAAACAAATTTTGTTATCGGCTGTTCTGATTTGTATCTCAGTTTTTTCTGCGGCAGCACAGAAAGAGCCGGTAGATTATGTAAACCCTTTTGTGGGTACTACTAATTACGGTACGACAAATCCCGGAGCATTAACTCCTCATGGAATGATGTCGGTGACTCCTTTCAATGTGATGGGAGTTCCCGAAGGGGATAAGGATAAAGATAAGCAATGGTGGTCCACTCCATACGAATTCAATAATAAATATCTTACCGGTTTTGCGCACGTTAACCTTAGCGGGGTAGGCTGTCCGGAATTGGGGTCATTGTTATTGATGCCTACCACCGGCAAACTGGATGTGGATTATCATAATTATGGAAGTTTCTATCAAGGTGAGACTGCAAATCCGGGTTATTATACCAATATACTGGATAAATACAATGTGAAATGTGAACTGACTGCCACCCCACGTACCAGTATGGCACGCTTTACTTTTCCTGCCGGACAAAGCAATATCTTGTTGAATCTGGGAGAGGGATTGACCAATGAGAGTGGTGCTACCGTTCGTTTTGTAAACGACCGTGAGATTGAAGGTACCAAGTTGTTGGGAACTTTCTGTTACAATCCTCAGGCAGTATTTCCCATCTATTTTGTAATGCGTATCAACAAAGTACCGGCAAAACGCGGTTATTGGAAAATGATGCGTCCGATGGGTGTGGAGGCGCAATGGGACGATACAGCCGGTAAATACAAACTCTATACTGCTTATACAAAAGAAATAAGCGGAGATGATATAGGAGTGTGGTTTACTTACGATACTACGGCGGAAGAAGTGATTGAGGTCAGTATGGGCGTATCTTTTGTCAGCATTGAGAATGCTCGTCTGAATTTGGAAAAAGAACAGCCTTTCGGCACAACATTCGACAAACTGCGTGCGGAGGCCCGTAAGAGATGGAACGATGATCTTTCCCGTATCAAGGTAGAAGGTGGCACGGAAGAACAAAAGGGAGTATTCTATACCGCTATGTATCATACCATGATTCATCCTAATATTTTGCAGGATGTAAGCGGACAATATCCACAAATGGAGGGAGACAAGATTCTGACCACCAACCGTAACCGTTATACGGTGTTCTCATTGTGGGATACTTATCGTAACTACCATCAGTTGATGACTTTGGTCTATCCGGAACGTCAGATGGATATGATACATACTATGATGGGTATGTATAAGGAACACGGATGGTTCCCGAAATGGGAATTATATGGTCGTGAAACATTGACTATGGAAGGTGACCCCTCTATTCCTGTTCTGGTAGACAGTTGGATGAAGGGATTGCAAGACTTTGACATTGACGAAGCTTATAAGGGAATGTATAAGTCGGCCACTACTCCGGGCAAGGATAATCTGATGCGTCCGGATAATGACGATTATATGTCCAAAGGGTATGTGCCGATGGAAAGCCAGTATGACAACTCGGTTTCTCATGCTTTGGAATATTATGTTGCCGACTATGCGCTGTCCACTTTGGCAGAGGCTCTAGGTAAAAAGGAAGATGCGAAACTGTTCCGCAAACGTTCTATGGGGTATAAGAATTATTATAGCAAGGATTTCGGAACTTTGCGTCCTATCACCAAGGAAGGTAAGTTCTATGAACCGTTTGACCCGAAAGAAGGAGCGAATTTTGCACCTAGTCCCGGTTTCCACGAAGGTAACGCATGGAATTACACTTTCTTTGTTCCTCATGATATCAATGGACTGGTGAAACTGATGGGAGGTGATAAGAAATTTGTCGATAAGCTGCAAAGCGTGTTCGATGAAGGAAATTATGATCCGGCTAATGAACCCGATATAGCTTATCCTTACCTGTTCAGTCGTTTCAAGGGTGAAGAATGGCGTACACAGAAATTGGTGAAGGAATTGCTGGCTAAGTATTTCACAACTAAGCCGGATGGAATTCCTGGCAATGATGATACGGGTACGATGTCTGCATGGGCTATATTCAGTATGATGGGATTCTATCCGGATTGTCCGGGTGTGCCCGAATATACATTGACTACTCCTACTTTTGATAAAGTGACCGTTCAGCTTGATCCTAACTATTGGGGCAAGAAAGAATTGGTTATCAAGAAAGAAGGACAAGGGGATTATATAAAGGAAATCAGACTGGGCAATAAGAAAATTAATAAATATTTGATTTCGCATGATGATTTGATCAAGGCAGGTGAAATTACTTTTATAGTAACAGAAAATCCTAATAAGAAATAACTATGAATACGAAACGATTTTTGTGTGCTGCGTTAGGAGCTGTTTGTTGTTTTGCTTTTATGCAAGCGCAGGTACGTACAGAGCAGACTTTCGAAAAAGGGTGGAAATTTACGCGTGAAGATAATGCGGAATTTGCCAATCCCGGTTATAATGACAGTAAATGGCAGAACGTCACCGTTCCTCATGATTGGGCGATTTATGGTCCGTTCAGTATCAATAACGACAAGCAGGAAATGGCTATCACTCAGGATGGACAGACAGAGGCTCTGGAACATGCCGGCCGTACCGGAGGCCTTCCATTTGTAGGAACCGGATGGTATCGCCTGAACTTTGGTGCTCCCGGTTTTGAAAAAGGCAAGAAGGCTACTTTGATATTTGACGGAGCAATGAGCCATGCCCGTGTCTATGTGAACGGGCAGGAGGCAGGCTATTGGCCATACGGTTATAATTCCTTTTATGTGGATGCGACCCCTTATCTGAAACCGGGTGAGAAGAACGAGCTGGCAGTCCGTTTGGAAAACGAGCCTGAATCATCACGTTGGTATCCGGGGGCCGGTTTGTACCGCAATGTTCATCTGGTAATCAATGAAGATGCGCATATCCCGACATGGGGGACGTATGCTACCACTCCCGTGGTGACAGACAAATATGCAAAAGTGTCTTTGAAAACTTCTTTGGTTAGTCCCGAAGGAGCCAATAAGGATAATTACCGTATTGTGACGCAGATTAAGGATAAAAACGGCAAAGTGGTTGCTACCGGGGAAAACAAGTTAAGTGTTTTTGACAATACTTTGTTTGAACAGGAGTTTGCAGTAGCCAATCCTGAGTTGTGGAGTCCTGAAACTCCGGTTCTTTATACGGCTGAATCCAAAGTATATGAAGGGAATACCTTGAAAGACGAATATACCACTCGTTTTGGTATCCGTACCTTGGAGATTATCCCCGACAAGGGTTTCTTTCTGAATGGAAAATTGACCAAATTCAAAGGAGTATGTAACCATCATGACTTGGGCCCGTTGGGAGGTGCTGTAAATGATGCCGCTATCCGTCGTCAGATTCGTATTCTGAAAGATATGGGCTGTAATGCAATCCGTACTTCTCATAATATGCCGGCTCCCGAACTGGTGGAGGCTTGTGACGAGATGGGTATGATGGTGATGGCGGAATCCTTTGACGAATGGAAATCGGCAAAGATGGCCAATGGATATCATAAAGTATTTGATGAATGGGTGGATAAGGATTTGACGAATCTGATTCGTCACTATCGTAATAACCCAAGTATTGTGATGTGGTGTACAGGTAATGAAGTACCTGATCAGTGGAGCGGCAGTAACGGTCCGAAACTCTCGCGTATGTTGCAGGATATTTGCCATCGTGAAGACCCCACCCGCCCTGTAACACAAGGTATGGATGCGCCCGATGCCGTGGTAAACAATAATATGGCTGCCGTTATGGATGTGGCCGGTTTCAATTATCGTCCCCATAAATATCCTGAAAACTATAAGAAGTTGCCTCAGCAGATTATTTTAGGTAGTGAAACAGCTTCTACAGTAAGTTCGCGTGGTGTCTATAAATTCCCCGTTGTCCGTCAGGCTATGAAGAAATATGACGATCATCAGTCTTCTTCTTACGATGTGGAACATTGTGGTTGGTCCAATTTGCCGGAAGACGACTGGATTTGGCACGAGGATAACGCATGGGGGATCGGAGAGTTCGTATGGACGGGCTTCGATTATCTGGGCGAACCGACTCCTTATTATACTGACTGGCCCAGCCATTCTTCTTTGTTCGGTATAATCGACTTGGCCGGATTGCCCAAAGACCGTTACTATTTGTACCGCAGCCATTGGAACAAAGATGAAGAGACACTGCACATCCTTCCTCATTGGACATGGCCGGGACGTGAAGGAGAAGTGACCCCGATCTTTGTCTATACCAATTATCCGTCTGCAGAAGTGTTTATCAATGGCAAGAGCCAGGGTAAGCGTACCAAGGATTTGACTGTAACGGCTGAAAATAGTGCGGATTCTGCTTCCATAGCAGATTTCAAGCGCCAGAAACGCTACCGTTTGATGTGGATGGATACAAAGTATGAGCCGGGAACCGTGAAAGTGGTTGCATACAATGAGAAAGGAGATGCTGTAGCCGAAAAGGAAATCCATACGGCAGGTAAGCCCGACCATATAGAATTGGTTGCAGATCGCAATGAAATAAAGGCTGATGGCAAGGACTTGTCATTTGTCACGGTGAGAGTGGTGGATAAAGAAGGTAACCTTTGTCCCGATGCGCAACATCTCATCAAGTATGCTGTAAAAGGTGCGGGAACCTATCGTGCCGGTGCAAACGGAGACCCCACTTCATTGGAACTTTTCCATGTTCCGCAAATGAAAGTGTTTAACGGAATGATGACTGCTGTTGTGCAAAGCACCGATAAACCGGGAGAAATTACACTGACCGCAACAGGTAAAGGACTTAAATCAGGTAGGCTAGTTTTAATAAGTAAGTAAAAAGATTTGTTTCAATTTCCACTATCTGTGCCCCGCTTGATTTTATTAAGCGGGGCTTATTTATTAAAAAAGTTAGAAAATAATTGGGGAAATCTGTTTCAGAAAGTGAAAAAGTTGCTATTTTTGTTGGCGAATTTAATATGCCAATTAAAAATCCTAACTTATCATAGTATCATGTTGACCCAAATCATTAACGCAAAGATTCTTACCCCACAGGGCTGGTTGAAGGACGGGTCTGTCCTTATGCGCGACAATAAGATTTTAGAAGTTACCAATTGTGATTTAGCTGTTATCGGAGCCGAGCTGATTGACGCTAAAGGTATGTATGTTGTTCCCGGTGGTGTGGAAATCCATTGTCATGGTGGTGGTGGCGGTGATTTTATGGAAGGTACGGAAGAGGCTTTCCGTACAGCCATTAATGCTCACATGAAACATGGTACTACCAGTATTTTTCCAACATTGTCTTCTTCTACCGTACCGATGATTGAGGCGGCTGCCGAAACTTGTACCAAGTTGATGGCGGAACCGGACAGTCCGGTATTGGGATTGCACCTGGAAGGTCATTATCTGAACATCAAGATGGCTGGTGGACAAATGCCTGAGAATATTAAAGATCCGGACCCTAATGAGTATATTCCTATTGTAGAGAAATGGAATTGTATCAAGCGTTGGGATGCAGCTCCCGAATTGCCGGGGGCTATGCAGTTCGGAAAATACATTACGGGAAAAGGGATTGTGGCATCTGTGGCCCATACTCAGGCTGAATATGAAGACATTCGTTCTGCATGGGATTCAGGTTATACGCTGGCCACGCATTTCTATAATGCAATGCCCGGTTTTCACAAGCGTCGTGAGTATAAATATGAAGGAACAGTAGAGAGTATTTATCTGATAGACGATATGAATGTGGAAGTGGTGGCCGATGGCATTCATGTACCACCTACCATTTTACGGTTGGTTTATAAGATAAAGGGTGTAGAACGTGCTTGTGTCATTACAGATGCTTTGGCATGTGCGGCCAGTGACAGTAACGTGGCTTTCGATCCTCGTGTCATCATAGAGGATGGTGTGTGCAAACTGGCAGACCGTTCAGCATTGGCAGGCAGTGTGGCCACCATGGACCGTTTGATCCGTACCTTGGTGCAGAAGGCGGAAATTCCTTTGGAGGATGCTGTCCGTATGGCTTCCGAAACTCCTTCGAAATTTATGGGAGTATATGACCGTAAAGGTTCCTTGCAGAAAGGAAAAGATGCCGATATCTTGATTCTTGACCAGGATTTGAACATCCGTGCCGTATGGGCGATGGGCAAGCTGGTCGAAGGAACTTGTACATTATAAAAAAGAGTGCTTTCAGCAATTTGATACTCTTTATAGTTCGTCATTCTGAATGAAATGAAGAATGACGAACTATAAAGAGTTTTCTTATCCTTTTTCTATGTGTAACACATATCCTTTCTTCATCAGTGATTCTATCTTCACACTGGAGTCATTGCGCAACGCTTTTCGTAAATAGGTTATTTGTACATTCAATGCCAGCGAATTGGCATAGGATGAAGCTCCCCATACATGTTTCAACAGTATTTCCCGATCTACGGGAACATGGAGGTTTTTAGCTAATATTCGGAGTATCTCAGCCTGTCGGGAAGTAATCAGTACCTTGTTATTTCCTGTCCTTATTTCATTGGTGGTATAGTTGAATGTACTTTTCCCGAATGTATAGCTTTCTGTTTCAATTCTGTTGTCTACACATTGAAACCGTTCACGGATACGTGCCAACAGCTCTTCGGGATAAAAAGGTTTTGCTAGATAATCATTGGCCTGCAGATCAAAACCTTTCAGACGGTCGGCTTTATCGCTACGGTCTGAAAGAAAGAAAATAAGTACCTGATGATTTTGTTTCCGTATTTTTGCCGCTACCTCAAAGCCGTTCAGTTCGGGCATATTGATATCAAGCAATACCAAATCGGGCTTTATTAAGGGAAATTGCTGTAAAGCAATGTTTCCGTTCCCTGCGTAAGTAACTTCATAGCCTTCTGCTTCCAAAAAACGTTTTAAGAGCATGGAGTATTTTAAATCATCATCTGCGAAAAGTATTTTGATTGTTTTCATCTTATATGAATTTGAATTGTTGAAATGATTATTGAGGTAATACAATACTGAAAGTCGTTCCTTTACCCGGCTGGCTGGTCAAGGATACGTATCCGTGGTGTGCTTCGGTGAGAAGTTTTACGTAACTTAGCCCTAGTCCGATACCCGGTATATTTCGGTCTGGTATATGGCTGCCGCGATAAAACTTATCAAAAACCTTGCTTTGCTCTGCTGGCGGAATTCCAATTCCGTTATCTGTTATTTGTATAGTAAGGGTGTGTCCTTTCTGTATACAGGATAAATCAATCCGGACTTCTTTACCGGAGTACTTGATGGCGTTCTCTATCAGGTTGCTGATGATGTTGGCAATATGTACCGGGTCGGCGATGACCAAAGTGGATTCCATTTTATAGTGCGGATGAACCGTAACCTGTTTATCGGCAGGTATATTGGTAAGCCGGATTAATTTATTTACGGTTTCCCGTAAATCAAAAGTACGGATGTGGAGAGGCGTGTGTTCATAGTCAGCCCGTGTCATATCCCTTACTTTGGCTAGGTAGGCAGAAAGATTGTCCAGTTCAAACATGGAATCCTTTACTACTTCATCCATTGCTCTTTCGTCTGTACGCATGGACTTGTTGTTGAGAAAGGCAATACACATTTTCAAGGTTTGTACGGGGCGTTTCAGTTCATGTATCATGGTATTTACAAAGCTTTTTCTCATTTCGTCTATTTTCCGTTGTTTCAAAATGGTCTTGATCTGGTAGATAAGGCAGAATACCAAGAGCAGAACTAATATCAGGCTACCCAACAGCTGCCATGCCATTTGTTGGAGAAGGGAGGGGAAAGGTATCTGTATGGATGCCGTCAATGCCTGTTTAAGTAAAGGATTATAAGGATAAACAATATACATTTCAGGTTTGAACAATCGGGTGGAAGAGGTATAGCTTCCATGCCACAGGATAGAATCAGTCTGCATCAGTCTGATATTTGTCAGTTTTATCTGGTTGGCTTGTAATAGTGAATCAAAATTTTCAGCTCGAAAGGGGTGGGTCATCTCGGCTCTATAACGTGTGGCTGCATCAAATAGAATTTCATTGGAAATGTTCTCTACCCGAAAACTGTCGCGGACTATAACACTTTCCTCATTCAACAATGCATTCTGTTTTATCAATGAATCCAGATTATTAATTTCACTTTTTTGTCTATAAAAACTAATGACACAGGTTGTTTTGCCGTTTTGGTTCACCGAATCCGGCATTTCTATTTTGTAGCTCAGTGTATATTTGTGGTTGTTAGTCCGTTTGTCATAGCGTGTATTCATTTCTTCTTTTTCCAGTTGCAGTATTTGTTTATGCAGTTCCTGCATGAACGTTCTCGTTGAATAGCAATATTGGTGGTGAAGCCAATAGCCTTGACCGCCTATTATCAGTATAGCTGTAATGATAGTCAGTATCCATACTGTTTTTATTCTTTTTTCCATCTTTTCTTTTTTTCGTTAAAGCAAAGGTACGGGCTATCCTTAGATATGCAATGTACACGAGGGTTGTTTTTTCATCGGCGTAATATTTCAGTAATAATTTTGTGGTATCGGGAAGGAGAGAAGGACCTAGCTTTGCAGTATAAAATTCATCACTTAAAAACAATTCGGATTATGAAAAAGAAACTGGCAAACCTGTTATTTTTGGCAATCATGGCATTGCCGGCTACGGCGCAGATAACCATTCTCGCTATGGATGATGTGAAGAAAAGCGAACCCATAGATGAATTGGTTTTCCGTGCCCAGTATGAGTTGAAGATGGTAGAGGACACAACTAAGGCCGACCGTCAGCCCAATTCGGAAACGATGATGCTGGAAGTGGGAAAGAAATGTTCGCAATTTTATAGTTACACTACTTATCTTCGGGATTCTACTTTGATCGCCGACTATGCTAATAAAGTGTCCCAAGATGTCTTGCAGCAACATGCCAAGGCTTATGGAAACGGGCGTATTACATATCGGATTTATAAGAACTATCCTACGGGAAAGGTGACAACGCTTGACCGGTTGGCTACCAGTAATTTCCGTTGCGAGGAAAAGAATGAAAAACCGGTATGGACCTTATTACCCGATACGGCTACTATTCTGACTTATCATTGCCGGAAAGCAACTGGTCACTTCCGGGGAAGAAGTTATACGGCATGGTTCACGATGGAAATTCCTGTAAGTGAAGGGCCTTGGAAACTTTGTGGATTGCCAGGTCTCATCATAAAGGCTGAGGATGACCGCCGACATTATTCATTTGAATGTACAGGTATCGAGCAATTCCGTGGACCGAAACCACTTCTTTTCAATGGAAAAGGTTTTGAATCCATCAGTCGTAGAGATTTGAATAAGGTATATGAGCGTTATGCCAAGGACCCGGTAGGCTTTATCACTTCTACAGCCCCCAATGTAAAATTGACGATAAAAGATGAGCAAGGTAACACGTTGAAAAACTTTGAGTTACCTTATAATCCGATAGAATTATCTGAAAAATAACAAGATGAAAACAGCAATCATTCTCTCTTTGTTGAGCTTTTTGCTTCATATTCACACAAACGCACAAAACACGATAAAGGGACGGGTAACGGACAAAGTTACCCGTCAGCCTTTGGAATCCGCTACCGTCACTTTGCAACAGGGAGGGGATGGCAATATCATCAACTATACTTTGACAGATGCTGACGGACGTTTTCAACTTTCCTCTTCATCCTTGAAAGACAGGACAATAACGGTATTTTATATGGGTTACAGGAAAAAGACCATACCGGTACTTATCAGTCGTCCGTTAACTATCGAACTGGAGCAGGAAACTGTCTTGCTGAAAGAAGTACAGATTCGTCCGGGGCGCGTATGGGGAAGGCAGGATACCTTGAAATATGACCTCACCCGTTTTACATCTTCCAAAGATCGGAATGTAAGTGATGTGTTGAAAAAACTTCCCGGCATCAATGTGGAAGAGAATGGAACTATAAAATATAATGGAAAAGTGATCAGTAATCTCTATGTGGAAGGTATGGATGTGAGTGGCGGTCGTTATAATCAAATTAATAATAATCTGAAAGCGGATGCCGTACAGGCAGCGGAGGTCATTGAAGGACACCAACCCATTAAGTCCTTGCGTGGCAAGACCTTTACGGATGACGTTGCCTTGAATTTGAAATTGAAACCCGAAGTCCGTTCCCAATGGATTTATACCGTTATGGCAGGGGGAGGTTATGGAGAGAAAGCACTTTACGACGCTTCGTTCAATGTACTGCAATTGAGTCGTAACCGGCAGACTGTCTATACTTACAAGGCAAATAATATAGGCCGGAATCTGTTTTCCGACCAACAGAAACTGGCATCCGGCAATAGCTTTGACCGGGTGACGGACAGCAATCCTCCCATTTTTCTTCCTTTACCCGAACCGGCCATGCCCTTGTCGCAAAAAAGGCTGTTATTCAATGAAACGCATACAGCCTCTGCCAACCGCCTGTACCGATTGGATGAAGAAAAGCAATTACGATTTCAGTTAGGGTATATTCATGACCGCACAACCCGGCAATATGGAAGTGAGGAAATCTATTATTTTGCACAAGATACGGTGCATACGGCTACCAACCGGCATGACCGTTTAAAAACCGATTGTCTGAATGGTGAAGTAAATTATGAAGATAATGCTGCAAGTCGGTACACTCGTGAGAATTTTTCGTTTGCAGGAACATGGAAATCAGGAGTTTCGGATATAACGGGTGATAATGTTATTTTCCAAAAGATAAAAAATTCACAATGGGAATTGAAGAATTATTTCAACCAACTTTACACCAAAGAAAAATACACCTGGGGAATCCGGTCGTATATCCGTTACACCCATCTTCCTGCTTTACTGACAGTGATTCACCGCAACCTGCCCGTGTCATCTGCCGATAACAGACTGATTGCCACCTGCATCCACCGTAGGGACGAATTGAATTTGCCTGATAACATCAACGAAAACACATATCGAACTGTCACCGGACAGACATATGAATCTATCCCTATGGAATATGAAGAAATGAACATCGACAATGCCTACACGGATAATGCCCTTTATGGGATGCGGAAAAAGAATGGAGTGAATTACCAGCTTACAGGTGGTTTTCGTGGCGAACTTTCTTCGGTGAGACAGGAGAATAGTTACTCTGCTCCTCGTTATTCCTTCTATACTATTCCCCGTATAGAATGGGAGAGGACTGATTTTTTACTCACCGCTGCTGCCACTGTCTGGTGGAATCGTCTTCCAAAGCAATCTTATTCCCGTTTTTATGCCGCTCCCTCCCTTTATTTTCGCTATAAGTTTAGTCCCCGTTGGAAAATGTCCTTATCAGGCAGCCTGGACGAGAGTGAAGGAGGAATACAGGATATCTATCCTTTCCATTATCGTGAAGATTATCGTACTGTGGTGAAACACACGGGAAAAGTAGCTGTAACCGTCCGGCAACTTTATACCTGCTATCTGGAATACAAAAATACTGTCAAGGAATTTTTCTGGACTTTATCAGCTTCCTATTCCCACAATCGTTATAATCTGATGGCAGAACGTAATTATAAGGACGGTAATTTTTATCTTTCGTCTGTGGAAAGAAATCATTCCTCTTATAGTTACGCCTTGAATACCATAGGGTCGAAAGGGGTATATGACTGGAATTTGAAGACTTCTCTGGAACTGACTTTAGCACGCAATGAAGGTAAACAGTTGAATGAAAATATCGTTCAGAATTACAGGTATGACTATCTGCGCGTCGAACCTAAAATTGTGTGGGCCCCTTCTGCACTTTTTGAGGTTGAATACAAAGCGACGGTCAGTTGTGGGGGTTCCGGAATAGGAAAGGATACCCGTTTAGACCCTTTATGGGATGTAGCTCAACGGCTGACTCTCAGTTTGGGATTTCATGATACGGACTTCCGGTTATCCGGAGAGCATTTTTATAATGATTTAAGCAAGGACCAGCATCTGAATACTTGGCTTGCAGATGTTTCATTGATACATAAATCCGGAAAATGGAGGTTTACCGCTTCTGCTATGAATCTGTTTAATAAGGAACAATATCGTTATACTCTTTATTCTGCTGTGCAGAATTATACTTCTTGGGTAAAACTTCGTCCCCGCGAATTTATGGTATCTGTGCAATATCAGTGGTGAAAAAGAATTGGGATGGAGTTAAACTTGTAGCTTTCATGTAAGGACAGTGCTGTGTGTTTTACTGAAAGTATGAGGTGGACTGTATCTTTTTAGTGTTGCATAATATATCCTCTTCTATCTCTTCTGTTGTTTCTTCATGGTATTCTTTGTAGATAACCCCTTCATTCAGATAGTGGATAATATCACATATTTCCCTTAACGAGGCAATGAGATGTGATGAAATTATCACCGTCTTTTCTTTTGCTTTCAGTTGCCGGATGAGTCTTTTCATCAGGATACACCCCTTCAAGTCCACCCCATTGAACGGCTCGTCAAGAATAAATACGTCATTTTCTTGCAATAATAATGCCATAAATCCCAGTTTCTTTTTCATTCCGGTAGAATATTCGGCAGCATACCTGTCAAGGGGCAGTTGGAAAATTTCATTTAAATGTTGAATGGTGAGTGTACTGACCGGCAGACCTTTGGCCTTCATACAGAATTCCAAGTATTCAAGACCCGTGATTTGGGAATAAAAGAAGTTGGATGCAGACAGATAACCTGCTTTTAAAGTTTTGCTTTTGGTTATGCTTCCAGTATAATCATAGATTCCCGTCATGCAGTTGAATAAAGTAGTCTTTCCGGCACCATTCTCACCCACCAAACCATATATTTTTCCAGGGTGATATTCTAAATGAATCCCGTTTAATACTTTGACTTTACCGAATTTTTTATGTAAATCATTCACTTCTATCATAGTAATCTTTTTAAATGTTTGCGTGTCTGGCAGCTCAACAATGTGGTAAGAGCCATGCCGGGTATTAAAAGAAACGGAACAAAAAGAGAACCTAAATAAAAAGGCATCAATATACTTAATTGCACAATAAACAGCAATAGGGGGGATGGGATGATATGGCGCAACATACTGATGCCAATGGCATAAATCAAGGTGGCGATATAATAAGATAAGAAAAAGAGGATTTCATCTTGGTCATAGGTAGATGCTATAAGTGCTAAGCCGAAAGGAATGGAGGTGATGAAAACATTCCATGCGATACTTTTCGATTGGAAACGGCATAAAGTCTTGAAATTTTTGAAATGAAGAAGATATCCGGTGTCCATTGGTTGCAGATAGCCTGACGCCTGTATCAATCCCCATAGAACGACACACACTTTGTCTATTTTTATATTTCCGTGTACGGTTCCTGCTATGGAAAAAAGCAAGAGTAGGGCATATATCCAGAAAGATTGGCGGAACATCCGTATATATTCATAACTTCCTTTGTAGAGAAAAGGTAAGCGGATAGGTTTGTGTTCCAGCTTAATTTCTTTCAGGAAAGGCAATAACGTGGCGAACAGCCATAAACCGATAGCTTCTGTAAATCGCCCTTTTATCATTTCCATTCCCGCAAATGGCAATGTGATTAAAGTATACTCTTTGATCAGGAAGACTGGAAGATGGGACGTTAAAGTGTGTAGAAACTCTTTATCTTTTCTATAATTATGATAGCTGGCCAATAAGAGAACGCATACCACAGGAATGATGAAACGGTTTTCTGCCAAGAACAATATCATGATGGCAGCCACCGTTAAGATGGTAAGGAAGACTATTCTGAAGATGCCCAGTTCTATGACTATCCTTCCAAAATTTTTTAAACGAAGCAGCAGATACAGCTGAAACATAAAGTGCTTTTTTATTCTAGTTGAGGGTACAAAGGAATAAAATATCCGGTTAAGTACCCTCATAATGGAGTGAAAAATTATTCTTTATGCTCCTCTTTCAGTTCTGCCAACTCTTTGTTCACCCGTGTCAGCTCTTTAATTCTGTCAGATACATAATGGAAGAGGAAATAGTCAGTCAGAATAGCCATCAGCATCAAGATAGATATGGTCAATACCATCCACCATTGATGGTAATTATAAAAAAATACACCGAGGAATATGGTAACAATTGGGTATCCTGTAATATAGCCCCAATGAAATAACTTTTTGTATTGGAGTACATTCTTTATTTTTTTCCAGTTTTATAATTCCGATAAAGTTTAGAGCCAAAACATAAAGCAAGATTCCAAAGGTTAGTCGGCAGAAAGGGGAGAAAGTTACACCTTTGTGCTATAAAAATCTTTGTATTGAAAGTAGGTATTACAGGTCTGTTCTTTCAAATGTAATGATTTAGTAATTTTCTTAATGTAGCAGGCAGGATTACTTTTTGCGGACGTTAAAGCATTTGTCGAAAAAGTCTTTTTTGTTTTTCCCGTAAACATTAGTGTCAAGTCCTTTCCATGTCTCAGGAAATATCTTTTTAGCGAGTTCCACCTCTTCTTTAAGAACCGCAATATTATCAGTCATCAATGCCATGTTCAGTGCGCGGTTAATGCGGAAACTGGCATACTTGAGGCTGTCTGTAGCATATTCTTTTATGAGGATGGCATAGGCGGAATCGGCAGACCGATAATTTTTTTGGGCGGTAAGGCTGTCTCCGAAATAATCTTCAAACATCGCTTTCATTGACCATAAGTCGGCACTGAGGGTGGATTGTTTTTCGGCTTGCCGGAGTACAGATAGAATCTCACGGTACTTTTTGCACGCTGATAAATAACTAATTCTTCCCACATACACTTTTATATTGGTAGGGTCAATGGCTAACGCGCTGTCCAGTTTGGCCCATATTTCCTTGTCGTTTATAGAGATATGTTCACTGTCATTATTAAAGAAGAAAGTGCTGTCCAAAGAAGGAGACCATAGGTTTCCCGCTTCTGCTACCAGACGGTTGGCTTCTTGGGTGTGGAAGTTTTCTTCTGTAGTTACGGGGGTGGAATGGTGTTTGCATGAAGCTGTAAGAGTTAATAATAAGCCAAGTAAAATGGTGGTTTTCATCAGTCTGTGTATTATGGGTATTAGTTTGTTGCCAACACAAAAATACGATAAAAAAGTGATATGTGGCAAAAAGGCAGTAAGAGTTTTGTTGCAAGTGTCGATTTTGCGCATAGGACTTCTTTTTCTAACTCATATATATCAAATATATTTTCAGATGATTGGTTATAACGGTTCTGTTTATATCAGACAATGTTTTCATTGCTTTCCGTGTACATCAAATCACTTCGTATCCTTTTGTTTATTCATTCTATTTTTTACGAAGGGGCCAACTACCTGATTATTTTTCTCCTTAATCCATCTTTTCCGTTATATTAAGCCTTTTTCCCCTAAAGATTAAGTACTTTTGTCCAGATGTGTTCTATCTCCATAGGTTGCGGAGTTGACTCCATAAGCTTTGGAGATAACTCCATAGCCTTTGGAGTTAAGTCCAAAGCTTATGGAGATAGAATACAAAAGGAAGAGAACCCTTAACCATAGAGCAGAAAGGGCTTACGGATACAGATCAAATCTTTTAATGATGGATATAAAATATGATTTCAAGGCCAACCCTTTCAAGGAAAAGGACGGCAAGCCGGTGCTTTATCCGGCGGTAGTGGTGAAGGAAACGATTACTACCGATCACATTGTGAAGGAGTTGTCCAAGCACAGCGCATATTCGGCGGGCTGTGTGGTGGGAGTGCTACAGGAGGTGGCCGATATGGTTGTATCCCATTTGCGGCAAGGGAAAAATGTGCGGCTGGACGGACTGGGTACGTTCTCTCTTGCCTTGTCCTCGCGTGAGGTGACAGACCGGAAAGAGATACGTGCGGCATCCGTGAGGATAAAGAAAGTGAACTTCCGTCCGGTACCGGAGTTAGTCAAGAGGGTACGTCAGGATACGGATATCCTTCGTGCCGAGTTCGGCTTCCTGCCTACGGGGAAGAAGTATACTAAAGAGGAGCGTTGGAAATTGCTGGAAGCTTATTTGAAGGAACACGGTTCCATTACACGTCTGGTTTATTCGGAATGCTTGGGGATGGCGCGCACCACGGCTGCTTATGAGCTGAAGGGTTGGTACGAAGAGAAGAGATTGGACAAAGAGGGAAAGCACTCTCATGCGGTGTATGTGCTGCGCAAGCAGGAAAGTGTTCCCGAAGTTTAGTCTTATCCGTTTGGGAATAAAAAGAGAAGGAAGGTGGTTATACAAGAAAGGGTGGTAGCAGTGGTAGCACTTTTTAAAACTCGGGGTTCTTCTTCATTTTGGGGGCAACACTTCACTACCAAAGTTCGACCAATAAAGACATTCGAATGAATCTTCGAAAATAGAGAATAATATATCCCCGAATACAATCTAATAGCCGATGAATAAAGGGATATGAATAAATCACTTGCCCCCAAAATGAAGAAGAACCAAAAACTCAGGGTAGAGACTTTTACAGTTTGTCATGTAAAGTCCCGGCTGCTTTCAGATAAGCCACATAGTTCAGGTAAAGTTGGAAACGGGCATCCACTTGGGTTTCGTATGCCTGTTGCCATAGTGCTTGGGCTTCCAGATGGTCTGAAAGAGTTTCCAGCCCTACTTCGTACTGGCTTTTGCTGACGCGTCGGTTCTCTTCCGCCTGCCGCAGGGAACGGTCGGCAAGTTCGCTTTCCAGTTTCGCTTCGTCCAAATTGTTGGCGGCCTGGGTCAGTTCCAGTAGCATTTGCTCGTTCAGATTTTGCTGTTGCAGACGGGTTTGTTCCAGTTTGGCTTTGGCTGCACGTACCTTGTTGCTGCGTTCGCCGAAATGGAAAAGGGGAATACTTACGTTCAACAGGACAGAGAAACTGGCATTATCCAGAAAATTCTTTTCGTTCAGTTCCAAACCGTGTACATAGTCGTATGAACCTTTGATGCCTACTTTGGGAAGCAGTTCGCTGCGGTTTAACTTGACTTGTTGGCGGGCGATGGCCACTTGTTTGTCCAGTATACCGTATTCCGGACGACGGGTGATATCTAGTACCTGTAATTCCATTTCCTGTTCTATTTCCGGGAAATCTCCGGAAATGAGGATCTCCGTGGTCAGCGGTTTTCCTATCAGGTGGCAGAGGTTCATGGTAGCCAGGCGGAGAGCATTCTCGGCTTTGCGTATGCCCAGTTCACTTTCATTCAGTTTCACTTGCACTTTCAGCACATCGTTCTGAGGTTTCAGTCCGTGCTTGTAGGCACTCTCCACGTTCTTTTGCAATTCGGCCAATACGGCATGGTATGTGTCGGCCACTGTTTTCATCTCTTTCGCTTTCACTACCAGAGCGTATGCCTGGTCTGTTTTCAGAATGACTTCTGTGGCGGTCAGGGTTTCGTTCATCTGTGCCATTTCTTTACCTAACAGGGACATTTTGTAGGCGGCGCGGATTTTACCGCCCATATAGAGGGGTTGTTCTAATTGTATGCCACCCATGTAGACCCATCCTATCTTGTAATCCAGGTTGATACCGGGAAAATAGGCGAAACCTGAGGGTTGTCCCGGATTAAACTGTCCGGTGGCGTCGGGCAGAAAGACGGGCAGGTTGCCTCCGGCTATGCCATAACTGCCGTCGGCATTGCTGTAAAGTCCCGTTCCACTAGCTGTCAGATTGGGGAAGAAGTTCCCCTTGTAACTCTTGGCTGTGTAGTGGGCGCTTTCCGTTTGTTTTACAGAAGCCGCCATCTCCTTATTGTATTTCAATGCCATTTCACGGCATTCTTTCAGACTCAGTGTTTCCTGTGCCTGTGCCGGGGCGACAAGATGCCATAACAGAAAACAGAAGGGGATTATCATTGTTTTTTTCATTTGTTCTTGTTTTTGTATGTCAGTGAAATAAATCAATCGTTTCTTATTTTGAAGAACAAGGCGTATAATATAGGGATAAAGAGCAGCGTAATCAGCGTGCTGCACAGCAATCCGCCCATGATAGCTGCCGCCAGTGAGCCGAACATGGCATCGGACAGCAAGGGAATCATACCCAGAATGGTGGTCAGCGAAGCCATCATAACAGGACGAAGACGGCTTTGGGAACTGTCTATCAATGCGGTAACAGGTTCTATCCCTTTACTGATTTGAAGGGTGATTTCATCCATCAGTACAATTCCGTTCTTTATCAACATGCCGATAAGACCCAAGGTTCCTACGATGGCCACGAAGTTGAATACCTTCCCCGTGAGCAGCATCACTGCTACCACTCCTACAAAAATCATCGGGATACAGCAGAAGATGATGATAGGCTTGCGGTAGTCCTTGAATAGCATTATCAGGATGGTAATCATCAGAATGATGGCCAACGGGAAGTTCTGGAACAGGTATTTCATGGACTGGTCGCTGGCTATCTTCTCACCTTGCCACACCAGTGAATATCCTTCGGGTAGTTGTATCTTCTCTATACGTTCTGCAATGGCAAGACGTGCTTTTTCCGTTTCTATGCCCGGTGCGGGCGAACACTGTACACGCTGGCTTCTCTGACCGTTGTAACGGGGAACTACCGGGTCTTCCCATCGGATATCAATTCCTTTGCTGATTTGCTTCAGCGGAGTACTTCCCATGATGCTTTCCACCAAATCTTCTTTCGAAAGCGTGCCGGCTTTCAGTTTCACCATGGTTTCTTCGTTCAGCAGTCCGTTCAACGAGGGCAGTGACGAGAAGACTTGTGCATTGCCTAAATCTTCTATGGGTTCTCCTTTTTCGTCAAGGCATTTCAGATAGATATTGTTTTTGTGGATGCCTTCGTAGAAAGAGCCGATGGGAATTCCTCCGGTAGCTGTGAGCAGGGAAAGGCTGACATCATTGCGGCTCAGGCCGAGGGCACGGGCAGACGGCTGGTCATATTCGATGGTCAGTACAGGAATCTGAGGTTCCCAGTCGGTGGTGATAAGGCAGACTTCCGGTGTATTTTCCATGATGGTACGGGCGCTGTCTGCCAGTTGGTGCAGAACGGCAGGGTCGGGGCCCAGGAATTGCGCTTCTATGGGATATTTCTTGAACATCAGATTGTATCTTTTCAATTTGATGTATGCGTCCGGATAGGCTTGGGAGAGGTAAGCTTGGATTTCATCTATATGTTCTACCAAGGTTTCCGGTGAGGTGAAATCGATAATCAGTTCGCCATACGAAAGCGATGGGTTGGCAACGCTCCGCACCAGGTTATAGCGTCCGGGCGTACCGCCTATGGAGGTGGTGACGTGGGTTATTTCCTTGCGTCCTTTCAGATAGGTTTCTATTTCTTTCAAATCTTGTGCCACACGAGTGTGGTTGTTTCCTTCCGGCAGTTTGTATTCCATGTAAAGCTGGTCGTAAACCATGTCGGGGAAAAAGCCCTGACGCATGTATGGATAGCCGAAAGCGGAAAGTAGCAACAGGCCAATCATGGTGAATACAAAACTCCACCGGTGGGCCAGACCGAACCGCAGTGCCGAACGGAGACCGGCATAGATTTTACCTTTGTACACACGCTTTCCGGTACTGCCGGTATCTATGGCAGGATGTAGTCTGCGGTCGGCCATCAGCGGTACGTGAATCAGTGCCAATACCCAGCTCAACAGCAGGGAAACGGCAAGTACGATGAAAAGGTCGCGCGTGTAGACTCCTGCGGTGTCGGGGGACATGTAGATAGGTAGAAAGGCGATAATGGCTATCAAGGTGGCTCCTAAAAGAGGCATAGCTGTCTGTCGCCCGATAGCAGTCATGGCTTCCATTCGTTTTTTTCCGGCTTTCAAGTCTACCAGTATGCCGTCTATGATGACGATAGCATTGTCTACCAACATGCCCATTGCCAGTACAAAAGCAGCCAATGATACGCGTTGCATCGTTCCACCTGCCGAATAAAGGAACAGGAAAGAACCGAATACGGTGATGATCAGGCTGATACCTATGATAAGGCCGCTCTTGAATCCCATTGCTATCATCAGTATCAGTACTACGATGATGACGGATTCTATCAGGTTGATGACAAAGGTTCCCAAAGAGCTGCCTACCCGTTCGGGCTGATAGAAGATTTTGTGGCATTCCACTCCGGCGGGCAGACGTCCGGTTTTGAGTTCGACCAACTTGCTTTCTACGGCATGGCCTACTTTTATAATGTCCGAGCCACTGGAGGCGGCGATGAGTATACCGAGAGCACGTTCATGGTCATAAAACATTTCATTGCGTGTGGGATCCTCGTAGTCTTTTTCTATGCGGGCGATGTCGCTCAGGCGAAGCTGGTCGTCATCATGTCCCTGGATCAGCATTTTTCCAATATCTTCTACGGTTTTGAATTTATCGTTTACTGTGACTCGGATACGGTTGTCACCATTTTCATAATATCCTGTATAGGTGGTTTTGTTCTGTCCGTTCAGTGTGGCGAGAACTTCGGCAGGTTTAACACCGAGGTTTGCCATACGGTCTTGCAGCAGGGAGATGTTGATACATTCGGAACGTTTGCCGTAGAGTTCCACACGGTCCACGCCTTCCAGTTCGTTCACTTCCCGTTTCACCAGTTCGGCATAGTCGGACAGTTCACGGTCGGACAGTCCGTCGCCTGTCAGGGCATAGAACATACCATATACGTTTCCGAAATCATCCTTGACTATCGGGGTGGTGGCTCCTTCGGGCAACAGGGCGTGGGCGTCGCTTACTTTGCGGCGCAGCATGTCCCAGCATTGTTCCACTTCGTCGTCCGGCACGGTGCTCAGCAGTTCTATCTGTATCAGGGATAAGTCGTTGTATGAATAACTTTCTATATTGTCTATGTTGCCCATGGTGCGGATGTTCTTTTCGAGCACGTCCGTTACTTCCAGTTCTACCTGGTGGGCGGAAGCACCCGGATAGGTGGTGACTACCATGGCAAGCTTTACTTTTATTTCGGGGTCTTCCAGCTTGCTCATCTGATAGCAGGAGTAGGCTCCGCCGAACAGCAGAACCGCTATCAGGAAATAAATCAGATTCCTGTTACGGAATGCCCATTTGCTGATATCCATTATAATAATCCTCCTATATTTGTGTTAGTGACAAGTGGTAAAGGTTTTACAGTTTCTCCATCCTCGATGTGATGTACTCCCGAGGATACAATCAGCTCTCCTGGTTTCAGCTGTTCGGCAGTGATGAGGCTGTGTCCGTTGTTCAGTAAACGTAGCATGGATATTTCCTGTTTGTGCACTGTGTTGTCCGATGGGTTGAAGACGAATACATACGCTTTGCCTTCTTTTTGCAGGATGGCGCCGGTAGGGACAGAGAGAGTGTTCGTCTGTTCTGTACGGTAAGAGATGGTGACCATGGTGTTCATTCCGGGAGAGGGGACAGCCGGCGTTCCGGGTACTACTTGCAGGCGCATGGTGTATAATTGGTTTGCATTGGCTTTCGGGGTGACACTGATTAGTTTCAGCGGATAGGTTTCGCCCGGATAGATGTCAAACGTACAGTGATAATTGTCGAACTGGTCCCGGCGGATGTATTCGGCCGCAGGAAGGTTTATTTCTACTTCGGGAGTCCCACTGCTGATCATGGATAGGACGGGCATTCCGGCTCCGATGGTTTCGTGAGCTTCAAACAGGCGTTTTTGGACGTACCCGTTGAAGGGGGCGTAGAGCCGTGTATAAGCCAGTTGGTCTTTGTGATGTTTGTACTTGGCAGTGATTTGTTTGAGTCCGTATACAGCTTTGTCATTGGCGTTGGGGGTGGTTCCGTTGTCTTTGTAAAGGGCCATGACTCTTTCCGCTTCCGCTTTTATTTGCTGGTATTCTGCTTCAGTAGCATCCAGTTGTACTTGATAGTCGGTGGGGTCCAGTTCGGCCAGTAATTGTCCCTCCTGCACACGGGTGCCGTCTTTTACATGTATTTTGCTGATGGTTCCGCTTACCCGGAAGGCAAGGCTGATATCTTGTGCGGCTTTTACCTTTCCCGGAAATTGCAAGAACGTTTGCTTGTCGGCAGAAACGATCGTGTCTATTTTTACTGTCTGATAGCCTTTGGCTTTCTGGGTACGCTGTGTGCAGGAACTCAGTAGAATCAAGGAAATACCTGTTAGAATAAGATAAATTTGTTTCATATATCATGCTATTGGTTTTCTGATGCAAAGTTATCCCGAAGCAAGAGGATAGAAAAGGTTGATATGAATGATAAATTGTCCGATTTGTATATTTTCTAGTAGATATATAGCTGAAAAGTTTGCGATTTGTATTTATTTTGCAGTGAATGAATAAAAGAGATAGATGGTCGGACAACAGATGCCTTTTCAGTTTACAGTGCTTTCGAGCAGTGATCCGCATACTTTTAAAGACGGACAGATTATTTCTACATTTAATAAATGTGGCTTTTTCTTTTGCCGGAGGGGAAATGTGGAGGTTTCACTGGAAGATAAGCTTTTTCAGATAAAGCCCGGTGATGTGTATATTTACATGGCTTCTACCTTGGTGCATCTGCTTCATAAGAGCGAGGATGCGGATGGAGTGATGGTAGAAGTGGATTTGGATTATCTCATTCCTATTGTTAATAAGGTGATTAATGTGGAAAACCAGCTTTTTATGCGGAACCATCCTTGTATATCACTTTCTGATAGGCAACGTATCCATTTGGAGTATCTGTTGGATAATTTGCAGGAAAGGATAGGGGCGGAGGACGTACTGGAAGTGAATTTGCAACAACAACGCCTGACTTTAGAGTTGATTAAGTCAATGGGACAGACTTTTTGCTATGAAATATTGAATATGTATTTCGCTAACCAACCCATGCAGCCTTTGCCACAGAATAAGAAGGATGTGATCTTCCAGAATTTCATGCTGGCTCTTTTCCGTTTGTATAGGAAAGAGCGTGATGTTGCCTATTATGCGAAGATGCAGCACATTACTCCACGTTATTTTTCTACGATCATTAAGGAGAAGTCGGGGAATAGTGCCTTGCAATGGATTGTGCAAATGGTGATTACCGAGGCGAAACAATTGCTTGAAGGATCGGATTTGAGTATCAAGGAGATTGCGAACCAGCTGAACTTTCCTACGCAGTCTTTCTTTGGAAAGTATTTTAAGCAATATGTGGGGATTTCACCTAAAGAATATAGAAAAGGCAAGTTGAGGATTAAGGATGGAATTTGATTTCTGAAAATGCAATCTATTTTATTTTAATGTACCTTTGTGTACAAATCATAAACGTTTTATTTATGACCCGAAAGAAAGAACAAGAGCAATTTATATCTTATATTACAGAACGGCAAACCCATGAGGGCCAGATGGCTGTTGCTGATTTTTTGCGGAAATATGCTGTCCGGTATCATAACTCTGATTTCATTTCCTCTGATCCGGTGCAGTTTCCGCATCGTTATCATTCTAAGGCGGATATTGAAATCAGTGCTTTTCTTACTGCTTTTCTTAGTTTCGGAGCCCGCCCTCAGATACTGAAGGCAGCAGAACGACTGGATTCTATAATGAACCGGCAGCCTTTGCAGTATGTGTTGTCTGGAAACTGGAAAATAGATTTCTGTGGTGAGGAGTCGTTCTATCGGACGGTTTCAAAAAATAAGATGGCACAATTGTTTTATTGGCTGCATACTATATATAATAGGTATGAGAGTATGGAGGATGCTCTTCTTTGCGAAACGGATGGAACTCCGATGCAACGTCTTTGTCGTTTGTTGGGAGTGTCGGATAAGGCGCCGCAAAAGAAATTGAATATGTTCCTGCGCTGGATGATCCGTCGCGATTCGGAAGTGGATTTTGGAATCTGGAGGAATTTTTCTCCATGTGAGTTGATTATCCCTTTGGATACGCATGTCAGTGAGATGGCTTTCAGATTGGAGCTGACCCGAAGTAAATCTTATACGCTGAATAATGCGAGAACTATTACTGCGGCTTTGGCTGAGGTTTTTCCCGAAGACCCTTGTCTGGGGGATTTTGCTTTGTTTGGCTATGGGATTAATGAATTATGAAATGTAGTTGGGGGTGTGTTTCTCGAAACAGGTAGCTGTGGTGAGGATGATTATCGGATATCGTTTGAGATAAGTGGAAATCTAAAAATAATCCCCGAAGGATATCACATCCATCGGGGATTTTCGGTTTTTTGGTTAAAGGTTAGTATAAAATTAGGTTAGGTTGTTTCTTAAATTATAGGGGTACGTATTCCACAAAGGCCTCCATTGCTTCATAACATGCCAAACCAAGTTGGTCATACAAAGCGGCTGTACCCCGATTGCGGTCTTCACTTCTTTGCCAGAACAGACGTTCGTCATTGCCCAGGAACGGTGCGCTTTCCATCTGAGACTGATGCTTTAAGATGGAGTTACGTTTAGCACGCAGTTCTTCAGGACTGAACGGTACGGCCATTTCAATGTTTTCAATTTCCCATTCCGCCCATGCGCCACGATACATCCAAATGCGACAGTCTTTCAACCATTCGGCACCGGCTTCTTTCTCGATGTCAATAGCGGCAAGCACTGCGTCTGTGCAGACACGATGGGTTCCGTGCGGGTCAGCCAAGTCACCGGCTACATAAATCTGATGGGGCTTTACTTCACGTAATAACTGCAAAACAATTTCTACATCGGCTTCACTGATGGGATTCTTTTCAATCTTGCCGGTTTCATAGAAAGGCAGATCGAGGAAATGAACACGGTTCAGTGGAATTTGATTGTAAGTGCTTGCGGTACGGGCTTCTCCACGGCGAATCAATCCTTTGATGGTCAGAATATCACGGCTGTCCATATCGCCTTCTTTCTTAGCGGCAAGGAATTTCTTGATTTCAGCATATTTGTTTTTGATGGTTTCGTTGGAGTTTTCATCAAAAAGCTGGTTGAAACCGTTGATGAAGTGCATGAAACGTACTACTTCTTCATCGCCTACGGCAATGTTTCCGGAAGTTTCGTATGCTACGTGTACCTCATGACCTTGCTGAACCAGACGGCGTAAAGTTCCACCCATTGAGATTACATCGTCATCCGGATGCGGAGAGAAAGCAACCACACGTTTTGGAAATGGTTTCGCACGTTCGGGGCGATAGGTGTCGTCTGCATTCGGCTTGCCGCCGGGCCATCCGGTGATGGTGTGCTGCAGATCATTGAATATTTTGATATTTACGTTGTAAGCAGAACCGTAAAGTGCCAACAGTTCGCTCAATCCGTTTTCATTATAATCTTTATTGGTGAGCTTCAGAATCGGCTTTTTAACACGCATACATAACCATACGATGGCACTGCGGATTAGTTTGTCGTTCCATTCACAGTTGGTAACCAGCCACGGACGTTGGATACGGGTAAGGTGAGAAGCTGCAGCCAGATCTATGCAAACATTTGCATTGTTGTGCATTTGGAGATAAGAAGCGGGTAAGGTGTCACTTACTTTGTCTTCCACCGCTTTCTTGATGATATCGGCTTTGTCATCTCCCCATGCCAGCAAATAGATTTTCCGGGCAGCCATAATAGTTGCCACTCCCATGGTGATGGAGCAGGGAGGAAGATTGTCTACTCCTAAGTTGTGTGCAGCTTCAGCACGCGAGGTTGAGTCAATCAAAATCAGTCGGGTAGGAGAGCTCAAGCTTGATCCCGGTTCGTTCATGGCAATATTGCCTTCACGACCAATGCCCATTAATACGATATCTATACCGCCAAAAGTTTGGATACGTTGTTCGTACAGGCGGCAGTATTCGATAACAGCTTCCTGCGGAATCGTTCCGTCGATGGTGAATACATTTTGTTTGTCAATATCGATTTGGCTGAGGAATAAATCGTTCAGTTGTGAGAAACTGCTTCCCGCCCCTTCGGAAGCCAAGGGGTAATATTCATATAAATTGAAAATTACTACGTTACGGAAACTTAGTCCTTCATCTTTATGTTTACGGACCAGTTCGGCATAAAGCGGACGTAATGAAGCACCGGTTCCGGCACCAATCACGCAGAACTTTCCTTCGCGCTGACGTTCCTGAATTTTTGCCGTAATTTCATTGGCTATTTGTTGTACGCCTTCTTCCATCGTTTCATAGATGTCGGTAGGCACTTTTTCGCAGCGGGTTAAGACAGAACGTTCCACCGCATTTTCGGGTTTATAATATTTCGGAGATACTCTGTTCAGAGAAATCTGCGAACTTAGGTTTGTTCTCATAAATTACAAATTAGCTTTTTCGATGTCTTTGAAATATTTGTAAGTACCGACTTTCAGTTCGTCTGTAGCGGCTTCGTCACAAACAATGATGCCATGTTGGTGCATCTGTAATGCGCTGATAGTCCACATTTGTGTGATACCACCTTCAACGGCATGTTGCAAAGCGCGTGCTTTGTTGTGTCCGTTGCAGATAATCAGAACTTCTTTAGCTGAAAGGACAGTCCCTACACCTACTGTTAACGCAGTTTTAGGTACTTTGTTCACGTCATTGTCAAAAAAACGTGAGTTGGCAATGATTGTATCTGTAGTCAATGTTTTGATACGTGTGCGTGAAGACAAAGATGAACCCGGTTCGTTGAATGCGATATGTCCGTCGGGACCGATACCTCCCATAAACAGGTCGATGCCTCCGATTTCGGCTATTTGCTTTTCGTAGTTGGCGCATTCTGCTTCCAGGTCTTCGGCATTTCCGTTTAGTATATGTACATTTTCTTTCTTTATATCAATGTGGTTAAAAAAGTTTTTCCACATAAATGTATGGTAGCTTTCAGGATGATCTTCAGGTAAGCCTACATATTCGTCCATATTGAAAGTAACGACATTCTGGAAAGATACTTTTCCCTGCTTGTTCAGTTCTATCAGTGCCTTGTACATGCCCAGCGGTGAAGATCCTGTAGGACAACCTAAAACAAAAGGTTTTTCAGGAGTCGGATTTGCCGCATTGATTTTACTAGCTACATAGTTTGCCGCCCATTGTGACAGCGCTTGGTAATCAGGTTCGATAATTACTCTCATGGTTCTTTCTTTTTTTAAGTTTTAAGTGTTAAGTTAACTATACGGGTTATTCCATATTATCCGTTTTAGGACGGAGGAATGTCAACTGTACGACCAATGCTATTGCAACAATGATGGCCAACATGGCAAATCCCAGTCCCAACTTACCTCCGTCTGTCCACTTTCCCAAGACTTCGGTAATGGCTGCTCCCGCAAACACGCCTGTCATATTCATGATACCATAGGCGGTAGCACGGTGTTTGGATGATACGAACTGGCATAGAATCGGCATATTGTTGGCATCGAAGATACCATAACCGATACCGAATAATAATCCAGCTCCCACAACGGCTACGAAACTATGGCCGAACCCTAGTAAAAGCAGGGATGGAATAGTAAGTCCCAAGCCGATGGCACCCGTGTACACACGTCCTTTTATATTTCTTTGCACCCACTTATCGGATAAGGTTCCACCAATAATTACACCAATGAACGAGGATAGTGCGATGGTGATAGTCGACATGGGGCCGGCTTGTGACATCGGTATATTCAGGTTCTCGGCGAACAAGGTAGGTAACCAGTTTTTGGTTGCCCATCCCGGTAAACTGGGGGCTGCGAAATATAGCAGAATCACCCAGAATGCAATATTACTGAAAAGTAATGATAATCCCTTCAATAAATTGCTTTTTTCTTTACCGGAAGGTGAATTTATTTGTTCAATTTGTATTCTATCCTTCTTTTCATGTAGAAAAAGCATCAAAATTACGGCGTATGCAATGCCGGCGATGCCGAACCAATGAAAGGTTGTATGCCAGGAAAAAGCGGCGGCTACTGTAGCGCCGAAACCTCCGATGGCCTGCCCGGTGTAGAGCCCGGTCATGTGAATACCGATAGCTAATGAACGTGACTTATCGGAGTGATAGTCGGCGATCAGTGATAATCCGGCAGGAATATAGAGCGCTTCGCTGATTCCCATCAAGGCGCGAAGGAAAAAGACTTCATTATAAGTGTCGGCTATTCCCATCAGATAAGTGACGGCCGACCATACAAACAAACTGCCAACAATAAGCCATTTGCGGTTCATGCGGTCGCCCACCATTCCGGCTATAGGGCTCATACAGCCATATATCCAAAGAAAAACTCCCATCAGTCGCCCAAAATTGGCAGCTGATTGAAGCTCGGTGATATCCACCGCCATGGCATCTCTCATTGTGGATAGCATTTGCCGGTCCATGTAATTCAACAGGGCGACACCCCATAATAATCCTACTACAACCCAAGGATAAATTTTACTGTTTTTCATGCTAATAGATAAAGGGCTTTATAAATGTGATTTTTTGTTGTCGAGTATTTCCTTGCACAATGTATAGCCCTTGATCATCATTCTTGGAATGTGGAACGGGCCTTTGAATAGGTTACCCTTGGCCATTTGTGCAGGCGTGCCGTCACGATGGAGATATCCAAACCATTCTCCACACTCTTTATCAGGAAAATGGGCGTATGTCCAATCGCTGATTTGTTTGTGCATGTCAAGGTATTTTTCATTTCCGGTTGCTAAATATGCATACAAAGTAGCGATGACAGCCTCTGTCTGAGGCCACCAGAATTTCATGTCTTGGGAATAATCCTGTGGCGGAAGGTTCTTGCAGTCTTTGAAGTTGATGATACCTCCGAATTCTTTGTCCCATCCCCACTCCCAAGACCAGTCGAGGATAGTGAGGGCCAGTTCTGTAATGTCTTTGTCCCAGTTACGGTATTTGGCTTCTTCCAGCAGAAACCAGGCTGTCTCAATACAATGTCCCGGATTGATGGTGCGGCCCATGTTGCTGTCAATGAATTCTCCGTTGGGACCTACTGTTTCAAGCAAAGCCTTGAATTCAGGATGCATGAAGTCTTTACGTAGCTGGTCAATGGAGGCGTCAATCTGTCCATTGAAGCTTTCGTCCTGAATAGCCTGACGGATACGTGATGCCACATTAATCAGAATCATGGTAATGGAATGTCCTTTCATCGGGAGGGTATCCAGATATTTGGGAGCCAGTATGCCTGGTGTTTCCATAAAATACTGCATCCGTTTGAACAAGTCTAATGCTTTTACAGCATACGTCTGGTCACCGGATGCGATGGCATATTCCGACATGGCGATGGCTGCGAATGACTCCGAAAAAATATAACGGCGTTTGCGCAAAGGAGTGCCTTCGGCAGTCACTTCGAAATACATACGTCCGTCAGAGTCAAAACAATGCGCTTCTATAAAGTCTATTGTACTTTTGGCTGCCGCCAGCCATGCTTCGTTCTTTTCTATATTATTATATGCATAGGAACAGATAAAAGCAAATCTTCCTTGGAACCACACTGATTTGGTGGTGTCCATCAAGCTGCCGTCTCGGTCAACGCAGGTATAAATACCCCATTGACCTTGTCCAGCCCGTATTTCAGCCAAAACGGCATGATATTGGTGGTCAGATCTGTTTTGTATGATTCCGACCATTCTTTTATATAGTCTATTGAAAACATCGTGGTTCAGGTTTATTTGTTACATCTTTCGAAGAAATTGATTGCTTCCAGTTCGGCTTTCATGGCAGCTTCTTCCTCATCTGTCATGTTCTGGAACGGAGTCCGGTTCTTTCCTAAATCCAGCCCGATCAGTTTCATGATGCGTTTACCGCCAACGATGTTTCCACGATAGTGACAGATGACATTGATAACTTCCTGTGCGAAATTCTGGCGTTCGCGTGCCAGTTCCAGATCACCGGCTTTCCATGCTTCGATAATACCTGTGAGTTCTTTGCCGTTATAGTTGGTTGTTCCACCGATACCGCCCTGTGCACCGCCCATAGCCAGACAAGGAAGGATCGTTTCATCCTGGCCGTGCAACATGTCAAATTTGCCATTTTTATATAAACGGCATTGGTTGTATTCATACAGGCTTTCGAAAGTATATTTGATACCGGCGAAATTAGGAATGCGACCGTCTACGGCTTCCAAGAATGCTACCATTGAGAGGAATGCTCCGTTGAAAGCTGGGATGTGATAAAAATAGAAAGGAAGTGCAGGAGCGCCGCATGCTATTTCTTCGCAGTATTTCACCAATTCTTCAATGCGTCCTACTTTGGGGAAAGGAGGTGCCATTGCTCCGATACCCCATGCTCCGATTTTCTGAGCGTGTTCTGCCAGACGTTTGCTTGATTTTACACAAGTGCTTCCTACATGGACAATGACTTTGAATCCTTCGGGTGCTACTTCCATCCAGCGTTCAGCCAGTTTCATGCGTTCGTCTTCTGTCAGCATATAGCCTTCTCCGGAAGAACCATTGATAAATACGCCTTGAAGTCCGTTTCTAACCAATAGTTGGCAATAGGCTTCAATAGGTTCATAATTTACTTCTCCGTTCTCATAAAATGGGGTAAAAGGTGCATCAATTAATCCGTGAATCTTTTCCATAGCCTTTAATTTATTTGAAATGAATATTTTATATTACTTAATCATGTTGCGTGCAAATATATAAATGATTTATGAAAACAACAAGTAAAAACTAAATTTATTTATTAATAATCACTCTTTTAATAAATAGAAAGATGAATAAACGACTAGGAAATATTATTTAAATGTATCTGGAAAGTGGGATTGTTACAAAAAATGATAATTTGCTTACATCTTCTAAAATATTTTTTGAAAATTCTCTTTAAATGTGATTTGATTTCATAAAAAAATAACTATATTTGTGGACATTAACGGAATATTTTATTATGGGTGAGAATTTGTTGAAAGAAATTGAAAAGGGCTCAAAGATGGCTGTGATGAAGAAGAAAATCATTACCCATTATATTTATAATGGAAGCTCTACGATTACTGATTTAGCAAGAGAGATGGATTTAAGTGTGCCTACAGTTACAAAATTCATCGATGAAATGTGTGAGGAAGGTTACATTAACGACTATGGAAAGCTGGAAACCAGTGGGGGAAGACATCCCAGTTTGTATGGTTTGAATGCAGATTCCGGGTATTTTGTAGGTGTTGAAGTGCGTCAGTTTTCCATTAACTTAGGGTTGATAAATTTTAAAGGAGATGTAGTTCAGCTAAAAATGAATGTTCCTTTTAAAGCGAAGAATACCCCTGAGAGTTTAGACGAATTGTGTAAGTTGATTAAACATTTTCTTCAAAAAGTCAGTGTTGAGAAAGATAAGATATTAAATATTAATGTAAATCTTTCCGGGCGTGTGAATCCGGATTTGGGATATAGTTACAGTATATTCAATTTTGATGAGCGCCCGTTGACGGATGTCATATCAGAAAAGGTGGGTGGTTATCGTGTTTCTATTGACAACGACACCCGTGCTATGATTTACGGTGAGTATATGCAAGGTGTTGTGAAAGGTGAGAAGAATATCATCTTTATCAATGTCAGTTGGGGATTGGGTATGGGAATTATCATTGATGGAAAGATTTATAAAGGAAAATCCGGTTTCTCTGGCGAATTCGGGCATAATTTTGGATATGAGAATGAGATTATCTGCCATTGTGGGAAAAAAGGATGCATAGAAACGGAAGTTTCGGGGGCTGCTTTGCATCGTATTCTGTTGGAACATATTAATAATGGTGAGAACTCTATTATCTCCAATACCAAGAAAAATTTGGAAGATTTGACCTTGGATGATATCATTGATGCGGTAAATAAGGAAGATTTGCTGTGTATTGAACTGGTGGAAGAAATTGGAGTGAAATTAGGCCGCCATGTAGCGGGACTTATTAATATATTCAATCCGGAGCTAGTCATTATTGGTGGTGCATTGTCACGTACAGGTGATTATTTGACACAACCCATCACTACAGCTATTCGAAAATATACACTGAACTTGATGAACCGTGATTCTGTTATTGTAGAATCTAAATTGAAAGAAAGAGCCGGGATTATCGGTGCCTGTATGTTGTCGCGCAGTAAACTGTTTGAATAATATGTAGGTATTATAAAGTAAGGGATGAGTCCATTACATGATTCATCTCTTATATTGCCTTCTTGTTAAGTTTAACTCTGAGCAAGCTCAATAAGTTTTTAAGGAGCTAGTATTATGGTTGATAGAACACATGATGAAACTAAACTTTGGGAATCTTTCATTAAAGGAGAAACGGCGGCATTTGAAGAAGTTTATCGACGCTATTATTCGTTATTGTATTCCTATGGAATTCGTATGGTAGGTGACAGAGAGCTGGTTGCCGATACCATACAGAATCTGTTCGTCAAGTTGATTTTAAATTGTAGGAATTTGCATTATACTGATAATGTAAAGGCGTATTTGCTTTGTTCTTTTAGAAATAAATTGCTGGATGCGTTTCAGTCTTTACGTCCAATGGAAGTGATTGAAGAATGCCATGAGTTTTTTCCGATGGGTGAAGAAATAATAAATTCTTTATTTAAGAAAGATGATGTGGATGTGAAGAATGAAAGGAGGCTGGCTAAGGCAATTTCACGTCTTTCTGGTCGTCAGCGTGAAATTCTGTATTTATATTATGTAAAGGAATTGAGCCATCAGGAAATATCCGCTATCTTAGGTATGAATCCTCAATCAAGCAAGAATCTTTTGTCGCGTACATTGGCACGTTTGCGTGAATTCTTTTTCTCTGTTTCAACCATTTGGATTTTCAGTATCTTGGTGCATTGTGTTCATGTGCCTGTGCGTAGTGTTTGGGCTTTTCACTTCTCTTGATTTAGCGAGTAGTTAATTGTTGTTGTTTTATCATTTGGGCATGTTTTCATGAAGTGATATTTGTGTGATGAATAAGTTTTTTTATTTGTCATATAAGGTTTATCTATTGGTCTTACGAAGACTCATGCAAAGAAAAGTGTGATTTCTTTTCTTTTTTATGAGTACCTTTTTTATCGGGTGCCGTTTTCTTAATAAAAAGGTATTTCGATGAAAAATAAAAAAACAATATATAATTCAGATGAATTTCGTAAAACAGTTCGATGCCTGACTGAGAAGATTCGGGAAGCAGATGAATTGGAATTTGTTGATGTGGAAAAATCTTTTCAGGACGTGATGAAACGAGTAGAAAGGGAAAAGAGGGTTTCCTACAGACGTCATATTTATAGGTGGTCTTTGTCGATAGCGGCAGCGATTGGTTTGATTTTAGCTATGAACTGGTGGAGTACCAATGCTGATGAGGGTACGGAGCTTGATATAGCATTGCTGAATGACACGACTTCCATTTGCGGTGATGAGGTGATTCTGATAACAGATAACCAAGCTATGAATCTGAAAAATGATGCTTCTTTAAAATATGATACTTTAGGAAGTTCGAATATTCAGCAGTATGCATTAAATACTAAAATATCCCAGGCTTCATCTGTAAAGAATGAAATGCACCAGATAATGGTTCCTAATGGGAAAAGAGCTGATATTACTTTTTCTGATGGTACTAGAATTTATATAAATTCAGGTAGTAAAGTGATATATCCGGATATTTTTGAAGAACAGAAACGTGAAATCCTGGTAGAGGGGGAGGTTTATCTGGATGTAGCCAAAAGGAAGGATTGCCCATTTGTTGTCAAAACAAGAGAGTTTGATATACGCGTACTGGGTACTTCGTTTAATGTCTGTGCCTATAGGGAAGATGAGGCTTCATCTGTTGTTTTAGTACATGGAAGCGTGGAAGTAACTACTGAGAATAAGAGCAAAGTAAGATTAGCACCTAATCAATTGGTGGATATTAAAGGTAATAAAACGCAGGTACGTAAGGTTGATGTGTCCGAATACATCAGTTGGAAGGATAATTTATTGCTGCTTCATCAAAGACCCGTAGGAGATGTTTTGAAGAAACTTGAGCGGTATTATGGGTGTAAAATACGGTATGATGCGGAGATTACTACCTTGTCATTGTCAGGAAAACTGGATCTTCAAACAGACATTACCGATGTTATGGATAATTTATGTCTTTCATTATCATTGCATTATACAATAAATGATAAAGATGAAATCTATGTGAGCCTTAAATGAGAATTGTTGAACCTTAAAACACTTTAGCCTATGGAATAAAAGAAGAATGTAAAAAAAAGAAAACCAGACAGTATTTGCCGTACTATCTGGTCACTGAATCGTTGTTTAATTATTTACCTTGAAATAAATAGAAAAAACAATCAAATATATGAAAAAATACACGAATAGAATAAAACTCATGCCTAAATTCACAAAATGTATGAGTTTAGCCATGATTTTAACATTTACAAGTTATGAAGAGGCTTTTGCGGAAATGAGTTATGCGGAACAAACTAGCTTTACCGTTTCTATGGAGAACCAGACTTTGAAGAGTGTGATTAATTGGGTAGAAAAGAATAGTCAATTTATTTTTATATATCGTACAGATATTGATTTGTCTCGTCGTGTCAATGTGGATGTACGGAATAAAACAATAGAGGAGGTACTGAAACAAATGTTTGCCGGTACTGATTTGGAATATCATATCCGTGACAGACAAGTAATAATTCGTAAGGCCATTTCTAGAGAAGAAACGCCTCCCATTGTTATGCAACAAGAGAAAGTGACTGTCAAAGGTATAGTGACCGATGCCAAAGGAGAAGCAATTATTGGGGCTAATATTATAGAGAAAGGTACTACCAATGGTACCATAACTGATATAGACGGCCAGTTTACGTTAATGGTAAGTGAAAAAGCGTCTTTGGTCTTTTCTTATATCGGTTATCTGACTCAAGAAATGGTTGTAGGGAAAAAGCCGTTTTTGAATGTTCAACTGCAGGAAGACAATAAGACTTTGGATGAAGTGGTGATAACAGGTTATGGGGGCACACAACTTCGTTCCAAGATGACTAATTCTATTGCTAAAGTTGATAATTCTACTTTAAGTACGGGTGTCCATACTAATCCGGCGCAAGCACTGTCTGGTGCAGTGGCAGGATTAAGGGTGCAGCAAACTAGTGGTAATCCGAATTCCACTCCTACTTTGGTACTTCGTGGTGGTACCAATCTGGATGGTAGCGGTTCACCTTTGGTTATTATCGATGGTGCTGTACGCGAGTCGTTGAGTGATGTGAATCCGGAGGATATCGAGTCTTTGGAGGTCATGAAAGATGCTGGTGCTACAGCTATTTACGGTGCGCGTGCTTCCAATGGTGTAATTCTTGTTACTACTAAAAGAGGTTCGGAAGGACATACGGAAATAAATTTGAGTGCGAAAGTCGGTTTCAATTTTTTCCATAGCCAGTATGAGTTTTTGAATGCTCATGATTATTTGTATTATATGCGTTCAGCATTTTATCGGTCTTCGCATATATGGCAGGATAAATCGGGCGCTTGGCATGGATTTGCCAGTGATGCGACTTTATCCGGAACACAGCCTTACGGAACAGGAAACAGATATTTTGATGAAAAAGGGAATGTACTTAATGGCAATAAGGACAATACAGCCGTATGGGGTGTTATGAATTATACAGATGATCTGGCTTTCCTGTTAAAACAAGGTTGGCAGACAATGGATGACCCGGTGAATCCGGGACAAAAATTGATTTATTGTGATAATCAGCTGAAAGATTATAATATCAAATCTCCGGCTATTACTCAGGATTATAACTTGAGCGTATCCGGCGGCAATGATAAGGGACATTATTATGCAAGCCTAGGCTATAATCGCAGCGAAGGAAATGCGATGAACAACTGGTATCACCGTTTGAATTTCACGATCAATGCAGATTATAAAATTAAGCCTTGGCTTACTTCTAATTCTTCTTTGACATTTACCGATGCAAAATGGGACGATGGTGGTGCAGGATATGCCGGTGAAGGTGATTTTTTCAGTACTACCTTGTCCGTTCCTCCTACATTCCGTGTGAAAAGTCCGGATGGCGATTGGTTGGCAGGCCCTGCCGTGGCTTCTTATGCCCGTGGCTGGACCACAGTGAAAGTGTATGAGGATGCATTGAACTATGATAATAATACAGACAAGTTTAATTTGAGTCAGTCTTTTACCTTTAATATAATGAAAGGGTTGACATTCAAGACCACAGGAACTTGGTTTTATTTTGATGACAGCAGAGAGTTCTTCAAAGGGGACTATATTGTAGCTACAGGACCGGTGTATGACACTAATCATAGTACTTCCAACAAGCATGAACGACTTTTGGACCAGACTTACAATGGAATCTTGAATTATCAGACTACATTCCGGCAAGATCATTCTATAGATGCGATGGCAGGCGTAGAATATTATGACTCATACAAGAAAGGTTTTTCGGCGTCCGGTTATGGATCTCCATTATCTGATTTTCAGGATTTGAATTATACTTCGACTGCTGCCGGAGTGCGGCAAATAGATTCCTGGCATTACAGACAACGCATTCTTTCATTCTTTGGTAGAGTGAATTATGATTATAAGTCCAAGTATTTGCTGAGCCTTGTTTTACGTCGCGATGGATACTCCAAGCTGCCAAAAGATAACCGTTGGGGAACCTTTCCCGGTATATCAGCCGGTTGGGTATTGAGTAGAGAGAATTTTATGGAGTCTTGTAGCAATGTACTTTCTTATGCTAAAATTCGTGCTAGTTACGGTGCCAATGGAAATGTGTCTGGTGTACTGGATGCTAATGGTAATGTAGTGACAGGACTTGATTATTATACGGTTCAAGGCTCTTATGGTATTATGAAAGATAAAGATGGTAAAATAGTACCCAACTATAATGGCAAAGTTCCTTTGATGATAAACGATTTGCCTAATCCCACCATGAGATGGGAAAAATCGTACACATTCGAGACAGGTTTCGATATTGGTTTTCTGAATAACAAATATATCTTGAACTTCACCTATTATAATAGACGTACACAGGATAAATTTGCAGAAATCACCCTGCCTTCCCATAGCGGAGTTTCTTCTTTCCTTTCTAACAATGGAGAAGTACAAAACCAAGGTATGGAGTTAGAACTGACTGCCAATGTTTTGCGTGCCAAAGATTGGAAATTTACAGTTAGTATGAATACCGCTTATAATAAGAATAAGATTATCTCATTACCGTACAATGGATTGCCGAATAATATGCAGGATGCCTATCAGGTTTATACGGGACGCAAGCTGGCAGATGGTACCTATGAAAGACAATGGGTGGGTGGTTATCAGGAAGGACAGGAATATGGTGTGATTTACGCCTTTAAATCTCTTGGTATTTATAAGAGTGAGAGTGAGATTCCAGGTAATCTGATAGACAGATCCACTTATACGGAAAATGGAGCAGATGCCAAAGTGCTCTATGGACCTGAAGCTTGGGCTAAATTGTCGGATGCCGAAAAGGAGAAAGGACTGCCTATACAGGCTGGTGATGTGAAATGGCAGGATGTGAATGGGGATGGTGTAATTGATGATTATGACCGGGTGAAATTGGGTAATACGATACCTCATTGGACCGGAGGCTTTAACATTAATACTTCATGGAAAGGATTAACTTTGAACTGCCGTCTGGATTATGCTTTAGGCTATTGGGTGCATGATTGGAAAACTCCTTGGATTATGGGTAATATGCAGGGAACATTTAATACCATATCTTTGGTTAAAGATTCCTGGTCGGAAAGTAATCCGAATGGAAAATATCCGGTGTATGGATGGGCTGACTTTTTAGGCAAACGTAATTATGACAGAATATCGGACATTAATTGTTATCGTGGCGATTATTTGGCTTTTCGTGAAATAAGCCTGTCGTATTCCTTGCCTCAGAGTTGGATTCATAAATCCGGTTTGAGCAAGGTGGATGTTTCTGTAACAGCACAGAATTTGGGATATATTACAGCAGCCAAAAATATGGCGACCCCCGAATATGGTGTCAGTCAGAATGGAGGATATCCCCTCCCTAGAACAGTTGTTTTGGGTTTAAATGTTACATTCTAATAAATAGGAAGGATTATGAAGAAAATATTTTATAGCATATTGTTGAGTGGGATGATGGTATTGTCTGCTTGTGATGCGTTGGACCTGTCTCCTGAAGATTATTATGGCTCTAATGATTTTTGGAATCAGAAGTCTCAGGTAGAAATGTTTATGACTGGTATTCATGCCGATTTAAGAGATAAATATCAGATGCCTGTCACATTGGGAGAGTTCAGAAGTGAGATTCTGATAAGTGATGTTACTTCTATGGGTGAGGGGGTATATGGTCCGCCTATGACTAATAATCTGCTTACGAAAGATAATACCGGTGTCGATGATTGGTATGAGGTGTACCCAAATATCATGCATATAAATTTGTTTATCAGAAATGTAGATAAAGAAATTGATTATATGACTGGAATGGAGAAATCATTTTATTTGGGACAGGCTTATGGCTTGCGTGCATATTACTATTTCTATCTTTATCGAACATTTGGTGGTGTGCCGTTAGAGACGGAACCGAAAGTTACCGAGGGTAGCATTGATATTACGCAATTATATAAGGCTCGTTCTACTCCGGAGGAAACGTTAGAGTTTATCAAAGAAGATATTAATAAATCCGAAGCTTTCTTCAATGAGTCGGATAAGAAGATGTCCGACCAATATGAATGGTCTTATTATGCAACGGAACTTTTGAAGGCCAAGATATATATGTGGTCTGCCAAAGTCACTACAGGATTACCCGATGATGATATTGCAGGGGATCATATAGCTACTCTGACTGCCGTAGATCCTAATAACAGTGACTTGTTGACAGCAAAGAAGGCTTTATTGAATTTGGTGAACCAACAATTCGAACTGCTTCCAAACTTTGCGGATTTATGGACTCCGGAGGGGAAGAAGAATAAAGAGATTATTTTCGCTCTGTGTTTTAATAAGAATGAATTGACCAATTGGGGGGCGAACTGGTTCTATAATGTAGCCTTGTTTACCAATGCTACGGACTTGGATGGAAATAAATATGGTCCGGATCCGTTGAAGCTATTGACAGCCGGACCATTACGTTATGAGTATAAAGTGCCGTTTATCGAGATTTATGATAAGGAAGATACTCGTTTGGATGCTACTTTCTTTCAATATATGTTCGAAGGAAAGACTCGTGGCGCTTGTTGGAAAAAACTGATGGGACATACGGATGGAGGAACTCATTATTATGATTCAGATGTACCGGTATATAGATATGCTGATGTTTTGTTGATGCTGGCCGAGTGTGAAAACGGGTTGGGAGCTCCGGATAAATGTGCTGCATATATAAATGAGGTACGTAAGCGTGCTTATGGTGATAAATTTGAACAACATAAATATATCGCAGGAGATTATGCGGATAATGAGTGGGCTATTTTGCAGGAACGTGATAAAGAGTTTGTAGGTGAGGGAAGCCGCTGGTTTGATTTATTGCGTTTACGTGATTCCAACGGAAAACCTTTTGTCTTTTCTGTTAAAGCGCATTATGGAAGTTCATTGCCTATATTAACAGAGGATAAGGCGTATATGATGTTGTGGCCTGTTAATGTGGAAGTTTTGAATGGAGATCCGGAAATCAAGCAGACTCCGGGGTATGAATAATAGTGAGATAATATGATGATAATGAAAAGATTGCTCTTTTTAGTATCTGTATGCAGCTTATGTATGGTTGGTAATTCTCAGAATTACCAACCTGAGAAGCATGCAGTTGTGAAATCAGATCGTGGGGATGGACGGTTACTAAGTACTTATGCCATTGTGCATGAGATGTTGAAAGATACACATCCCCAATATGCTTACCGTTCCGGTATGTCCGCACAGGATTTTACGCAATGGCAGGATGGAGTGCGTGCTGCAATGGTGGAGATCATGAAGTTTCCCGAGATAAAGGGACAACCGTCTCCTGTCTGTGTGAAAACGGAAAAAAAAGAGGGATATATTTTAGAGAAATGGGAGTTCTATCCTTTTCCAAAGTCAGTTTCCACTTTTCTGGTTTTGAAACCGGAACATTTGAAGGGTGCAGTACCCGGAGTCTTGTGCATTCCGGGTTCCGGAAGGACTAAAGAAGGATTGGCCGGTGAGCCCGGCATCTGTGATAAGTTAACTGAGGATTATAATAATCCCAAAGTAAGTATGGCTTTGAATATGGTTAAAGAAGGTTATGTGGCGGTAGCGGTGGATAATGCCGCTGCCGGAGAAGCCTCCGATTTGGAATGTTATGATAAAGGATGGAATTATGACTATGATGTTGTTTCCCGTTTTTTGCTTGAACTGGGATGGAGTTGGCTAGGGTATACTTCTTATCTGGATATGCAAGTGCTGAATTGGATGAAAGACCAGTCTTATATCCGAAAGGACAGGATTGTGATTAGCGGATTCTCATTAGGTACAGAACCGATGATGGTCTTGGGGGTGTTGGATAAGGACATTTATGCTTTTGTGTACAATGATTTTCTATGCCAGACTCAAGAACGTGCCGTTGTGATGACTAAACCTGACAAGGAAAACAGGCGTCCTTTTCCAAATTCTATCCGTCATCTGATACCTGGTTATTGGAGGTATTTTAATTTTCCAGATGTTGTTGCGTCATTAGCTCCTCGTCCTATCATTTTTACAGAGGGAGGGTTGGACCGTGATTTCCGTTTGGTGCAATCTGCTTATGCTGCTAGTGGAAAACCGGAAAATGCGGAGTTTCATCATTATCCGAAGTTTGCTGATAAGGCAGTTAGAAAAGATGTGGAGCACCTTGATGAAGGACTGGATTCAAAGACCTATTTCGAAACGGTCAATGTAGATCCCCCTTCTCATTATTTTAAAAACGAACTGGTTATTCCTTGGTTACGCAAAGTTTTAAAGTAGGTTCAGGTATTTTGATAGGCTGTGATTTTTTATATAATATGGGCTCCTTGTTTTTCATCTAGGTGAAAGCAAGGAGCTCTTTTTTATTGATTGTGAAGAATTCTTGCAAAATTTAATCTTGTTTTAATGCAGATTGTAGTGTTTCCCAATTTTTATTGAAGTCGGGCATGGAATGAAAAAGTAAATTCGCTCCTTCATTCAGTAATACATTGTCGTGCAATGGTCCTGTATTCACGGCGATAGTAAAAATACCGGCGGCAACTCCCGCCTGTACACCTAGTGGTGCATTTTCTATTACTAACGCTTCATTGGGTTTGAAGCCGCCTTTCTTTAGGGCTATCAGATACGGTTCCGGATTTGGTTTCCCATATTTCACATCAAAGGCGGTAACCATTAAGTCTGCTTGGAAGATGCCCGGAAAATTATGATTTAACCGGTCTAATAACGAAGTTTGTCCCGAACCGGTCACTACCATCGGAGTCAGTCCTTCGCTCTTTATTTTAGTCAATACTTCCAGTGCGCCGGGCATTCGTTCTGCTTTGGGGCATTTGTTGAATTCTTCAGTTTTGGCTTGGTAGATGGCTTTTATTTCTTCTTCTGTAGCATCATGCCCACGCTCCCGGCGACTTACTATATTGATCGTAGATGCACCGGTACGCCCTTCGTGCATATAAGCTTCTTCTCGGCTGAGGCCGAAACCGAAGCGTTTCATTATTTTATGCCATGCTTCAGCATGGTTGGGCATGGAGTCGAACAGCACTCCGTCCATATCGAATAATACGGCTTTCAGGTCGATGGATTCGTATCCATGAGCATGAAGATAGTTATTTATCGCTTCTTTAAACATAGAATAAATGTATAATTATTACTTCCAACGGTTGTGACCGTTGGATTGGAACAAAGTGAAGAATCTGCAAGCACTTGGTGGATGCTTTCAGATTCTTCACTGTCATTCAGAATGACATTGATAAATGGCATTCTTTATAGGTTCTTGACGATTATAATCTAGCTTGGATGGCTTTAGACTCTTCTTCGTATCCCGGTTTGTTCAACAAAGCAAACATATTTTTCTTGTATGCTTCCACGCCCGGTTGGTTGAACGGATTTACTCCCAGCAAATAACCGCTGATACCACAAGCTTTTTCAAAGAAATAGATGATTTCTCCCAGATAGTATTCATTCAGCTCGGGCACAATCAGTCGCATATTGGGTACGCCACCGTCAACGTGTGCCAGCTGAGTTCCCAGTTCTGCCATCTTGTTCACTTCGTCCACACGCTTTCCTGCCAGGAAATTCAAGCCATCCAAATTTTCGCTGTCCGAAGGAACTTGAAGTGTATGTTCCGGCTTTTCGATAGAGATAACTGTTTCGAAGATAGTACGTTCACCTTCCTGAATCCACTGTCCCATAGAATGGAGGTCGGTAGAGAAGTCGACGGCAGACGGATAAATACCTTTACCGTCCTTGCCTTCGGATTCACCGTACAATTGTTTCCACCATTCGTTCATATAGTGCAGTTTGGGATTGAAGTTTACCAAAATCTCAATCTTCTTGCCGTTTTTATACAATTCATTGCGGGTAGCGGCATAAACGGCAGCAGGGTTTTCGGCAAACGGAGTAGCCGGCCCACATACTGTTTCCATTGTGCGTGCGCCTTCCACTAATTTTTCGATGTCGAAACCTGCCACTGCGATAGGCAACAAACCTACCGGAGTCAAGACAGAGAAACGGCCACCTACATTATCGGGGATAATGAAAGTCTGATATCCTTCTTTATCTGCTGTAACACGTGCAGCACCTTTCTTGGCATCTGTAACGGCAACAATCACTTTCTTCGCCATTTCCTTTCCAAGCTGGTCTTCACACTGTTTTTTCAGCAAACGGAAAGCCAAAGCGGTTTCCGTAGTAGTACCAGATTTGGAAATATTAATTACACCGAACTTTTTACCTTTCAGGTATTCAGTTAATTCGAACAAATAATCTTCGCCGATATTGTGGCCTGCAAATACGATGACGGGTCCGTTTTGTTTTGCTTTCAACCATTGGAAACTATTGGATAAAGCTTCGATTACGGCCCGTGCTCCCAGATAGCTTCCACCGATACCTGCTACTACTACTACTTCACAGTTGTCGCGCAGAACCTGGGCAGTAGCTTTCAAGTCAGCCAAATGTTCGGCTGTTATAGACGATGGCAAGTGCAACCAACCCAAGAAGTCATTACCTTTACCTGTACCGTTTTCCAATGTTTCCATGCAGGCTTTCACCTGAGGTTCGTAAGCAGCGATTGTTTCCTTAGAAGCAAAACCGGCTACTTTGTCGATGTTTAAACTAATATTCTTCATTGTATCTGATATTTTATCTGAATGAATCAGTTAATAATTTAATCTCAATCATGGGCGAGATGCGCTCATATAAAATATTATATACGGCATCTACGATAGGCATGTTCACGTGCAAGTGCTTGTTTAACTCCTTGATACATTTCGTTCCGTAGTATCCTTCGGCAATCATTTCCATTTCTATCTGTGCGCTTTTTACGGAATAACCTTTACCAATCATGGTTCCGAATACGCGGTTCCGGCTGAAATTGGAATAAGACGTTACCAACAGGTCACCCAGATAGGCGGAATCGTCAATAGAACGTTCTACGGGATGTACGGTATTCAGGAAGCGGTTCATTTCCTGAATGGCATTCGATATTAATACGGCCTGGAAGTTGTCTCCATATTTCAGACCGCTGCAAATTCCGGCGGCGATGGCATAAATATTCTTCAACACAGAAGCATATTCTATACCTGCCACATCCGGGCTTACAGAAGTTTTTATATAATGTCCGGCCAGTTGGCGGGCAAATATTTTCGCCTTGTCAATGTCTTTACATCCGATAGTAAGGTAAGAAAGACGCTCCAAGGCTACTTCCTCTGCATGGCACGGACCGGCGATGACGGCTATATTCTCTTCGGGAACACCGTATACCTGGTGAAAATAATCGGAAACAATCAGGTTCTCGTCAGGGACAATACCTTTGATAGCAGTGACAATGAACTTGTCCTTTATTTTGGTTTTCAGCTTTTTCAGGTGGCTTTTCAGATAAGGAGAGGGGGTAACAAATATCAGAGTATCCGATTCCTTTACCACCTTGTTAATATCTGATGAAAAGTTGATGTTCTTTATTTCAAAGCGCACACTTGTCAGATAAGCCGGATTATGTCCCAAACGCTTGAATTCTTCAATTCGGTCATCGCGGCGCATATACCAGTTGATTGATTCAGCCTGAGCCAAGACTATTTTTGCAATAGCCGTGGCCCAGCTACCACCACCCATTATCGCTATTTTACCGGGCAATTTCATGCTTATTATTTATGATGGATAATTGACAATTGGAATAATTCTCAATCTTTAAATTCTCAATTCTCAATTTTCGCAATCCATCCGGCAACTTCGTCCACCGTAGGATTGGTCAGTTCCAATTTATATTTTTTGTTGATTCCGCAAATGTCCATATGCAACTTCTGCGGATTCACTTCTTTCATATCGCTCACCAGGTTATAGCCTGCTTTCTGAATGACAGGAACCCAGTCTTCTGAAATTCCCAATTCCATAAATTTGGCAGGAGTGTCTTTCGGAGTAACCTTTTCGGGACGCATCTGGGGGAAGAACAATACTTCCTGAATGGTAGACTGCCCGGTCATCAGCATCGTCAGACGGTCCATACCGATACCCATCCCCGAAGTGGGGGGCATACCATATTCCAACGCACGGACAAAGTCCTTGTCAATAATCATCGCTTCGTCATCTCCCTTTTCGCTCAGTCTCATTTGTTCTTCGAAGCGTTCCAACTGATCAATAGGGTCATTCAGTTCAGAGTATGCGTTACACAGTTCCTTGCCGTTTACCATCAGTTCGAAGCGCTCTGTCAAATCCGGATTGCTGCGGTGTATTTTTGTCAGCGGAGACATTTCTTTCGGATAGTCGGTGATGAAAGTAGGCTGGATGTAAGTACCTTCACAGAATTCTCCGAAGATTTCATCAATCAGCTTGCCTTTACCCATTGTATCGTCAATTTCCATGTTCAGTTTCTGACAAACTTCGCGTATCTGTTCTTCGTTCATGCCTGTCAGGTCATAGCCGGTGTGTTCCTTGATGGAATCCAGCATAGTGACACGCTTGTACGGGGCTTTGAAATCAATAATGTTGTCGCCTACCTTTACCTGAGTGGTTCCATTTACATCCAGACAGATTTTTTCAATCATCTTTTCTGTAAACTCCATCATCCAGTTATAGTCCTTGTAGGCAACATATATTTCCATGCAGGTGAATTCCGGATTGTGTGTGCGGTCCATTCCTTCGTTACGGAAGTTCTTGCCTATTTCATACACACCTTCGAAACCACCTACGATAAGTCTTTTCAAGTACAATTCGCTGGCGATGCGCATATACAGCGGCATGTCCAGTGCGTTGTGATGAGTAATGAACGGACGTGCGGCTGCTCCGCCGGCAATGGATTGCAGAATCGGAGTTTCTACTTCCATATAACCTTTTGAGTTGAAATATTCACGCATAGAGCTGAATACCTTGCTGCGTTTGATGAAGATGTCTTTTACCTCCTCGTTTACGGCTAAATCCACATAACGCTGGCGGTAACGCAGTTCGGGATCTTCAAACTTATCGTAAGCGACTCCATCCTTATATTTTACAATAGGAAGTGGTTTGATAGACTTGGACAGTACGGTCAGTTTTTTAGCGTGGATACTGATTTCACCCATCTGGGTTCTGAATACGAATCCTTCTATACCGACGAAGTCACCAAGGTCCAGCAGACGTTTGAACACTGTGTTGTACAATTCTTTATTTTCATCCGGACAGATGTCGTCACGAGTGATATATACCTGGATACGGCCTTTTGAGTCTTGTAATTCGATGAATGAAGCTTTACCCATCACACGGCGGCTCATCATACGTCCGGCTACCGATACTTTGCGAGGTTCCTCATCATCTTTGAACTCAGCTTTTATATCTGTAGAAAATGCATTGGTTACATACTCAGCTGCGGGGTATGGCTCGATGCCCATAGCGCGCAATTCATTCAGACTGTTTCGTCTGATAATCTCCTGTTCACTTAGTTCTAATACGTTCATCCTGTTAAAACATTAACTCAATTTGTTGGCAAAAATACGAAAGATTTTGCAAAGTACCTCATTAAGACGTGTTTTTATTTCGATAAAGCCTGTTCTTGAGCCAGTTCGCATACCATAGATATCATGAACAGTACACCGATTGCACCGCAAGCAATAATTAAGGCGAGATTAATCATACGGGCACGGAAAAGGGTAGAAGTATGCAGATGGGAAGCTGTGTATTCTTTAAAGAACAGATAAAGTCCTGGTACAGCCGAACTTGCCAGCAGAAAATCTTCGGGAATATGGAAAAAGTAAGTTTTGGTGAAACCGATCAGCGCCCAGTGGCAGAGAAACATGACGAGAAAGATATTGACTCGTTTGGAAAATGCCAGCAGCAGTCCGATGGTGAAAACCGCTACCGAACAAGGCATTACAGGTGAGGTCATCATGGGAAAGCTCATCCCCCTTATAATGGAGAAGAGTGGATAGGCCAGTGGCAACATACAAAGCAGGACGGCTAGTGCGGTATGTTTGTGAGTCCGATCAAAAGGGGTGTAGTTTACTTTCAGGTCATAAATCCAGAAGATGGCCATGATTCCCCAAAATCCTGCCAAAGCACTGTTATAACTTCTTGGTTCACAATAAATCATGTAATACACGGCAGCTATCCATACATTCAAGAATATAAGGTATAACTTCATTGCTACCTTTATTTTTTTTGTAGGTTTTTTGAATAGAGAACAGGTTAAAATAATGCCGGTAAGGGTAATAATAACTTGATAAATCCACGTACCCGCATTATAATGAGTGATTGTATCCCAAAAAATATTCATCTTCTTGATAAGTTGGTAGTTATTTTGGGTGGCAAAATTACGAAAAAATGATGGAATAGCCTATCTTTGTAGCGAATATATAAAAATAGAGAATAACGATGAAGAAGTTTATGAGTCTGATGTTGCTGGTTTGCGCATGTTTGCTGAGCCAGCCGGTGAAGGCACAACAGGTTACTCCTGATAATGCTGGTTATATAGTAAAGGTAGGGGATATGGCTCCCGATTTTGAAATGGAGCTGACAGACGGACAGAAAGTAAAACTCTCTGATTTGCGTGGCAAGGTAGTGATGCTTCAGTTCACTGCCAGTTGGTGTGGAGTTTGCCGAAAGGAGATGCCTTTTATTGAAAAAGATATCTGGTTGAAACATAAGGATAATAAAGCGTTTGCTCTCTTTGGAGTGGATCGGGACGAACCTTTGGAAACTGTAGTGGCTTTTGCCAAACGTACCGGCGTGACCTATCCGTTGGCCCTTGATCCGGGGGCTGATATTTTTGCCAGATATGCGGATCGTAAGGCGGGTATCACCCGTAATGTGTTGATTGACAAAGCGGGCAAGATTGTCATGCTGACCCGTTTGTACAATGAAGAGGAATTTTCTTCTTTGTGCAAGAAGATAGATGAAATGTTGGGAGAAAAATAACAGGCAATGAGGGTATCGGTACTATTTGTTACATTTTTATTTTTTGTTCTATCACCGCTTCTGGCAAAGAAAAAGCCTCGTACCGGCAAAGAGTCTTTATTTGGAAAGGAGTATGCCACCTATCAGATTACATCTAATGAATTAAGCGGAGCTTGTTTTTATTTGGTGAGTGGGCACGGAGGTCCTGATCCTGGGGCCATCGGTATCTATCAGGGGCGTCAGTTGCATGAGGATGAGTATGCATACGATATTATTCTGCGGTTGGCACGTGAGTTGTTGTCACGCGGTGCGAAGGTACATATTATCATTCAAGATAAGAAGGATGGTATTCGTGACGGTCATGTCCTGGCAAACAGTAAGCGTGAAACTTGCATGGGAGACCCTATTCCCTTGAATCAGGTGGCTCGTTTGAAGCAACGTTGTGACTGGGTGAATAAACTATATCGGAAGGATAAGAGCAATTACAAACGAGCTGTATTTATTCATGTGGACAGTCGCAGCCAGGGACAGCAGACGGATGTGTTTTTTTATAACGCTCCTAAGAGTATAAAGGGCAAGCGGTTGGCCAACAACTTGCACCGTACCTTTGATAAGAAATATGATAAGCATCAGCCAAACCGTGGTTTTCGCGGGACGGTGAGTGAACGTAATTTGTATGTATTGCGTAATACTACTCCTGTAGCGGTGTTTCTGGAATTGGGAAATATCCGGAACAAACGTGACCAACAGCGGCTGGTTCTGAAGAATAACCGTCAGGCATTGGCAAATTGGATTGCGGAGGGAATAGTGAAAGATTATAAGCAAGGCAAATAAAGTAGAGGCAGCAGATGGTCTGTTGTTTTGCCAGTTTTGTTGATGGTTGGGCAAGTTATAATCGGCAGAATGTGACAAGTTGTTCGAGTTTGTGGAATTTCGAAATCAAGCCTTGAATACCAAAGTAGTGAAATAAAGAAAGGGAGTGACTCACGATCACTCCCTTTTCTTTTACTTGATTTCAATTTCCTCTTTCATGTCTATCTCCTCACCGTGAACATCGGTGAACCGATATTGCAGGAAGGCCAGACTTTGGTCGGGGATAATCTTTATTCCGAATCCGTACTTCATTTGCCATTTGCGCTTCAGGGAAACCAGTCCCTGGTTCACGTATGCTGCGATGTACGGATGGATGTACAGCGTAAATCTCTTTATCTTCAATTTGTTGACTAGGTAATCAATCTTACTCTCCAAAGTATCCGTGAAAAGGATGGATGGCTTTATGCTACCTTTCCCGAAGCAGGTGGGGCAGGTTTCATTGGTGTTGACATCCATGGCAGGACGCACGCGTTGGCGGGTAATTTGCATCAATCCAAATTTACTGAGGGGCAGAATGTTATGTTTTGCTCTGTCTTTCTGCATGTTTTGGCACATACGTTCGTACAGTTTCTGCCGGTTCTCTGCTAGATTCATGTCAATGAAGTCAACCACGATAATGCCACCCATATCACGCAATCTTAACTGGCGTGCCAGTTCGTCGGCGGCACCCAGGTTTACATCCAGTGCGTTAGCCTCCTGCCCGTTGGCAGATTTGGAGCGGTTTCCGCTATTGACATCCACTACATGAAGCGCTTCTGTGTGTTCAATAATCAGGTAAGCTCCACTCTTATACGAAATGGTTTTTCCGAAAGAGGATTTGATTTGTTTGGTAATACCGAAGTTGTCGAATATGGGAAGCTGACCTTTGTACAGTTTTACGATTTCGGCCCGTTCAGGGGCGATAAGTGATACATAATCCTTAATCTCATGGAACACCGTTTCATCGTTCACATAGATGTTCTCATAAGACGGATTGAAAAGATCGCGCAACATGGCTACCGTGCGGCTGGTCTCTTCGTATACTAATGCCGGCAGTTTGGGAGCCTTCTGTACTTTAGTGATTGTTTCTTCCCAATGTTTCAGCAAGACTTTAAGCTCTGCATCAAGCTCGGCCACCCTTTTGCCTTCCGCTACGG